>CANGFK010000214.1 GCA_947452925.1 Chitinophagaceae bacterium
ATCATCCACCAAGGCAAAAGAATTAACTTCTATCCTTTCATCTATGAACTTTGTAAAAAAAGTATCGTTGATAAACAAACGAACACAACTAATTGATGCATTACAGGAACATGAAACAATGAAAGCTACCATTGTGAAAAACAAGAACAAGGCAATTAGCAAATACCTGTAATGAAAATTAATCAACGTGATATTGTAGAAGTAAATTTTGAACTACCAAACGGCAATTTTAAAACACATCCTGCTTTAGTTATTTCTAATCAACAGGTTTTAGAGGCAGAAGATATTTTTTATGCTGTGATGATTTCAACTAAAGAATATAATGATGAATTCACTTTTGAGTTAAAGGATATAATGCTTACCAAACCACTCTCTAAAAGGTCATTTGTTAAATGCCAATTATTGCAATCGTATTCCATCAATGAAGTTATCTCAAAGATATCAACAGTCAAACCCCCATACTTTGAGCAAATAAAACAAACAATTTTCGATACTGTTTTTTGATTGTTGAAAATATATCCGATACATAGACATGAAGCAAATTGGCACTACAATACTGAATTCCTTTTTATACATACCTTTGAAAAGAATAAAATAAAACAACAAGAATGAACCTTCAATATAATTACGATAATACAGGTGACCCAATTGGTGTATTTATTCCTATTGATGAATGGAATAAACTAAAAAACAAATACAAAGAACTGGCACAAGAAGAACTTCCATTATGGCAAGAAGATATTCTTAACAAACGGTTAGAGTTGCTGGCAAATAATCCTACAGAGGTTTGTAGTCTGGATAGTTTTTTAACCGAGATAGAAGCTAACACATACTAGCCCAGCCTATATAAACTTTACAATTGAAATAGAAACCAATATCTTTGTAGAAATAGTTTTTATGAGTTCCTCATCACAACAAATTAGTAATGCCGACTATTATTTTGGATTCCTTAAGAATCTTAATTACGATAGTAAATTAGACCTCATATCAAAACTTTCTCAGTCTTTGAATGAAGAAAACAATGCAAAAGACAAACCTCTACAATCGCTTTTCGGCGCTTACCAATCAACTGAAACTGCCGAAGAGATTATTAATGAAATAAGGGCTTCAAGGGTTTTTAACCGCAATACTGAGTCACTTTGAAAAAGTATCTCCTAGATACCAACATCTGTATTTTCTATATTAAAGGTCAGTATAATCTTGATAAGAAAATTACTGAAGTTGGTGAACAAAATTGTTTCATATCTGAAATTACTGTCGCAGAGTTAAAGTACGGCATTGAAAATAGCAAAACCATAGAGTCAATGCGTTTGATTGTAGAAGCCTTTATTCTCAAGTTTGCCATCATCCCAATTTTTAATGCCTTGGATGTTTACGCAATTGAAAAATCTAAACTTCGAAAACAAGGATTAATGATAGATGATTTTGATATTCTAATTGGCTCAACTGCTATAACGAATAAGATGACAATGACAACCAATAATGTCGAACATTTCAAAAGGCTCGATAATATTATTATTGAAGATTGGACAACTCTGTCTTACAGATAAACATGTCATACAAACTCAACCTCAATCTCAAACAATGGTCTACCAGAAA
The DNA here is from genome assembly GCA_947452925.1 of Chitinophagaceae bacterium. Classification (GTDB taxonomy): domain Bacteria; phylum Bacteroidota; class Bacteroidia; order Chitinophagales; family Chitinophagaceae; genus Parasediminibacterium. The sequence continues at coordinate 1,600 of CANGFK010000214.1, forward strand.
GAAAGTCTTACTGGGGGTTTCTTTGATATTGCTGTTGTGGTTTTGTTTGTTGCTTCCTTCCAAGTTATTCAACACCCCCACTTCATTTGTTATCACCGATAGTAAAGGCAATCTGCTCAATGCTTGTATTGCTGCAGATGGTCAGTGGCGATTTCCTTATAATGACGATGTGCCAGATAAGTTCGCTAAGTGCATTACCACCTTTGAGGATAAACGCTTTTACTACCATCCCGGTGTAGACCCAATAGCGATGTGCAGGGCTATCTGGCAAAATAGCCGCAACAGACGTACCGTGAGTGGAGGCAGTACGGTTACCATGCAAACTGTGAGGCTTTTTAAGGCACATGCCCATAGAAGCCTCTGGAATAAAATAACCGAAAGTATTATTGCCATCAGGCTGGAGTGTAGTTACAGAAAGAAGTCGATACTGGCATTGTATGCTTCTAATGCGCCTTTTGGTAGCAATGTGGTAGGATTGGATGCTGCGGCATGGCGTTACTATGGTAGAGATGCTCATCAACTTAGTTGGGGTGAAATGGCAGCATTGGCCGTATTGCCCAATGCGCCTGCATTGGTGCATCCGGGAAAGAACAGGGCGGTTTTATTACGCAAGCGGAATGAATTATTGGATAAGCTTTTTGCAAATGGAACCATCGATAAAACAACCGCTTACTTAGCTAAACTAGAACCTTTACCCGGAGAACCGAAGACATTGCCACAATTTGCTCCTCATTTACTGGAAAGGTTTAAGAAAGAATATCCTGCAATTAGTAAGGAGGACGGCGTGAGTACCAGTATCAGAACAACGATAGATGGCAGCTTGCAGCAAACAATTAATAACATCATTCTGCAACACCATGAGCAACTTAAAGGCAACCAAATTAACAATGCCGCCGCAATGGTGGTGGAGATAGAAACAGGAAATATACTGGCATATATTGGCAATGTATCTGAACCTGCCAATCCTGAAATGGAGAGTAATGTAGATGTAATTAGTTCTGTACGTAGCCCCGGTAGTACCTTAAAACCATTATTATTTGCCAGCTTATTAACGGAAGGAACTTTATTGCCGCGCCAATTAGTACCCGACATCCCCACACAGATTGGCGGATATTCTCCACAAAACTTCGATCTTGGTTATGATGGTGCAGTGCCTGCCAACCATGCATTGAGCCGTAGCCTGAATATACCTGCGGTCCGCCTGTTGCAACAGTATAAGTATCAACGATTTTATGAAGTACTCAAACAATGTGGCATTACTACCCTCACTCGCCCAGCCGACTTTTATGGTATGAGTATGATATTGGGTGGATGTGAAATATCCCCTTTTGAGTTGGCAGGCGTGTATAGCAGCATGGCAAGAATGTATAATCATGAAGCAAAAAACAAAGGGGCATGGAATGGGGATGATTGGTTTATGCCGCGTTACACGTCAACCGTTGACCGATTACCGTCAACCGTTTATCGTAGCGAAAAAGGGAGTACTTCAAATGTAAACGACCATCGGTTAACGGAAAGCGGTCAACGGTCAACCAACAATGACCACCCTCTCTTCAACTATCCTGCACTATGGCACACTTTCAATGCAATGAATGAAGTAATGCGTCCTGGTGAAGAAGGCCTATGGAATATGTTCTCATCGGCACAAAGGATTGCTTGGAAAACGGGTACTAGCTTTGGCTTTAGGGATGGGTGGGCAGTAGGGTTGACGCCTAAATATTGTGTGGTAGTATGGGTGGGGAATACTACTGGAGTGGGTAGGCCAGAGCTTACGGGCATCAATACCGCAGGGCCAATCTTGTTCGATATATTCAGGGTATTGCCCAAAAGTGCATGGTTTCAATCGCCCAACACTGGCTTTAACTACATTGCTGTTTGCAGGCAATCTGGCTATAAGGCATCTGTTGATTGCGGTGCTACTGATACCATAATGGTATCCGAATCGGCCAAGAACGCACCGGTTTGTCCTTATTGCAGAAAGATTAATTTAGATAAAACAGGAACATACCGTGTTAATGATAATTGCGAAAGCCCTTCGGACATGCAGCATCCTTCTTGGTTTGTATTGCCACCTACCATAGAATATTACTACCGCGAAAAGCATCCCGACTATAAACAATTACCTCCATACAAACCTGGTTGCACAGTGGTATCTGCAAGAACGTTAGACGTTATTTATCCTGAAGAAGATGCAAAGATTTATGTGCCAATAGAAGCAAGTGGCGAAAAAGGGAAGACGGTGTTTACAGCAACGCATCGTAATAGTATGGCTAAGCTTTTCTGGCATTTAGATAATAACTTTATCGGCACCACACAACAGTTTCATCAGTTGGCACTCAATCCTACTCAAGGAAAACATACGCTTACAGTTATTGACGAAGAGGGAAATAGCATTACCCGAAACTTTGAGATACTGGCAAAGGATAAGTAGGGGCGGCTAAATGATTTACTCTACCAGTTTCATAATATTGAGATTAGAAAATAAATCAATTTTTTACTCGATGAGTGTGGGTTAATGTAATCGCCTTTCTCCCAAACTCGCTTTTACTTTGTGCCAACACTTAACTTCGCCGCATATATGAAGGCAAGGACAATAAAAAAGGATAAGGTAAACATCATTACATTGGGTTGTAGCAAGAATCTGGTGGATAGTGAAGTACTGAGTGGACAACTGGCGGCGAATGCCATTGACGTGGTACATGAGAACAAAAAGCTAGATCATAATGTGGTAGTAGTGAATACTTGTGGCTTTATTGACAAGGCCAAAGAAGAAAGTATCAATACTATATTAGATCAATTAGAGTTGAAGCGTAGGGGTAAGCTTGACAAAGTTTATGTAACTGGTTGCCTGAGTGAACGCTATCGTTCGGATCTGGAGACAGAAATGCCTGAAGTGGATGCTTGGTTTGGTACAATGGAATTGCCATTGATGTTGAAACAGTTTGAAGCTGATTATAAAACGGAATTGTTGGGAGAAAGGCTGTTGAGTACCCCACAACACTATGCCTACCTGAAGATTAGTGAAGGATGTAACCGTACTTGCTCGTTTTGTGCAATTCCATTGATGCGTGGTCAACACGTGAGTAAACCCATAGAAGAACTGGTTGCAGAAGCAGAAGGACTAGTGAAAAAAGGGGTGAAAGAAGTGATGCTGATAGCACAAGAACTGACCTACTACGGACTGGATATTTATAAAAAGAGAGAATTGCCGAGGTTGCTGAATGCATTGGCAGATGTGAAAGGGTTGGAATGGATACGATTACACTATGCTTATCCTTCTAAGTTTCCATTGGAAGTGTTAGATGTGATGAGAGAGCGAGACAACATTTGCAAGTATCTGGATATGCCCTTGCAGCATGCGAGCAACAACATGCTTAAAGCGATGAAGCGTAATATTACCCGTGAGGAGATGAGCGAACTGATTGCACAGATAAGAGAACGAGTGCCAGGTATTTGTATTCGTACCACTTTGATTGCTGGTTTTCCGGGAGAAACTGAGGATGATGTGGAGGAGTTGAAAGCGTTCTTGGTAGAGCATAAGTTTGACAGGGTAGGGATATTCGCTTACAGCCATGAGGAGAATACTTCTGCCCATTTGCTGGAAGACAAAATCGATCAGGAAACGAAAGAGCTACGTGCACAAGAGATAATGGAAGTGCAACAGGAGATTAGTCTGGAAAAGAATCAAGAGAAAGTGGGGAGGGTATTGAAAGTAATGGTTGATAGGAGAGAGGCAGGGCGCTATTTGGGAAGAACGGAATTTGATAGCGTAGAAGTGGATAATGAAGTGATAATTAATACTAAAAAGAAACTTTCTATCGGCGAATTTGTAATGGTAAAGATTACAAAAGCTTTTGATTACGATCTGGAAGCAGAACTTGTGTAGGAGTGTAAAACAGTAGATTTAAGGGGTAGCTAAGGAAATATTTTTAAAGATTATGGTTAATCACACAGATTCTTCGCAACACAATAGAAACAGGGAGACGGTGGACGTCTCTTATGAATCAACTGGATTCTTTTCTAAGCTAGTTGCAGATTATCTGTCTGTCAGTGACAGTCTTCAGGGGTTTTACAAGCACCCCGTCTCTATTGAAGGTATAAAAGCATCTATAAAAGAGAGGAAATTATTTAATACTGATCGTAAACTCTTAGTCACAGAACTATCAAAACAATACGAAGGAATACACTTAAATGCACTTCAGGAGCAGAACTTACAATCTCTTTTAGGAGAGGATACTTTCACAGTTACCACAGCACATCAGCCCAATATCTTCACCGGGCCATTGTATTTTATCTACAAAATATTACATGCTGTAAAATTGGCCAATGAACTAAAGATTCAACTACCCCAATACGACTTTGTTCCTGTGTACTACATGGGTAGTGAAGATGCCGATCTGGATGAACTAGGATACATTTATTTGAACGGGGAGAAGCAGGTTTGGGAAACCAATCAGACAGGTTCGGTTGGTAGAATGAAGGTAGACAAGGCATTTCATAAACTGATAGATTCTATTGAAGGTCAAATTGGTATTTATCCTTTTGGAGACGAGTTGGTCACCACTTTCAAAGAATCCTATACGATAGGTAAAACAATTCAGCAAGCTACCTTAGAATTGGTAAATAATCTATTCGCAGCTTATGGTTTGCTGGTGGTTATGCCAGATAATGCTTCGCTGAAGCAAAGGTTTAATTTTGTAGTAAAGAAAGAATTGGAGGAACAGTTTTCTAGTAAAGCAGTTGCAGTAACTGTAGCCGAGTTGGAGAATAATTATAAGGTGCAAGCAGGTGGCAGGGAATTGAATCTGTTTTATTTGATTGATGATAAAAGAGAGCGAATAGAGATAGCCTCTAACAAAGGATTCACTG
>CANGFK010000215.1 GCA_947452925.1 Chitinophagaceae bacterium
CTTGTTGTTCTGGCGTAAGGTTGGTATTGTCTATTTCAATGGCATCTGCCGCTTTCCGTAGGGGACTAATTTCGCGATGAGTGTCTATATAGTCTCTTTTATCATTGTTTATTCTTACTTCTTCGCGACTTACATTCTTCCCCTGAGCCAATAGTTGCTGATAACGACGCTCCACCCGAACTTCAGGGCTTGCGGTGAGAAATATCTTTAGCTCAGCATCTGGAAACACCACTGTTCCAATGTCTCTACCATCCATTACAATGCCTTTTTCTTTCGAGTTCTTTTGTTGTTCAGCAACTGTAAATTCGCGTACTTCTTTTATGGCGGCTACCTCGCTCACATTTTCATTTACCACCATCTCCCTGATGGCGGCTTCCACGTTTTCGCCATTCAATAAGATATCACTAGTTCCATTTTGGGCATTGTATTCAAACTGCAGGCTAATATTACCAATGGCATCAGTTACCTGATTTTTCATTGACCAATCAATATTATTTTTAAGAAAGTAATGGGTAACAGCCCTATACATGGCGCCACTGTCTACAAAAACATAGTTGAGGTCTTTAGCAATCTTTTTTGCCAATGTACTCTTGCCACAAGAGGAGTATCCGTCTATTGTAATGATAATCTTTTTCACGGCCGCAAGATAGAGAAATGTGCCCGTGAGTAAAGTATTTTAAGCAGATAATTCTACAAGCACTTTCAGTATATATGCTATTCATCCTTTACAAAAACCATCTTGGCTCGGTCGGCCTTATACATCTGTTCATAAAACTTTGCCAGTTCCAGATACTCAGATGCTGGAAATCTATTTTCGTTTTCTGTATGTTTTCTGATTGTTGTTATTAAGTTGTCTTTTATGCTATACTCGATGGAGTAAAAGCCAAACTTATTGTTAATTGATACATTCTTAGGCATAGATTCTAATGAATATCCTTTAGGGATTTCCAGAGCGATTGTGTCGATAGCTATATGAGATTCATCAATAACGATATCAAACTTTCTGGGCTTATCCGTAGTTAGTTTTTCCAATTTACTAAATAGGTTTGGTTGTATAAATAATCTTTTTCCTGTAACAGAAGCATAGTTGAGAGACGTAATGCTTATGTGCTCTTCAATCTCAGGAATTCTTCCCTTACTTTCTTTGTAATTGATATTTTCTACTTTGTACGTTGGAAGATTTAATGAATGATTATAATATTTATCTCTTTGTTTTTGTGTAGCATGATAATAAAGATCGTGTAAGTCTTCCTGCAATAAGCCAGTATAGATTGATATTACCTCTGCCGACAAAGTGCCATCATTTGAAACCGAAGCATGAACATTGTTAATTCCCCTGTTTTCATTTATGGAATAATGAGGAGTAGTAACTATCGTACCTCCTGTATCTGTTACCATCAATACCTTTCTATTGTCTGTGAAACTGCCAGTATACCCACAACTCATTGTTTGGTCAGTGCATTCCAGCCAGATAGTATCTTTCTTGTCTGGTACGCATGCTATTACGTGATCAAAATAGTAAGGAGCAGAAAAGTCTTCTATCAAATTAAAGTGGTTTCCCGATCCAGACTTTACTACCACATAACAGGCATTCACTCCCGCCTCCTTTAGCATTGCAACCATGTAGTTTGATAATGCTTTGCAGTCGCCAAACTTTTTTTCTCCCACAAACTTAGCTTCTAATGGTTGCCACCCACCAATACCTAACTGGATACTGATGTAGCGAGTGTTTTGTTGTAGGAAGTTATACAATATGTATACTTTTTCTTGTTTTGTTGTCAGTTTGTCTGTCAGCGTATGGACATCTTGTTTAATGTTGTCTGGTAATTCATTTCGGCCTTTGTTTAGTGTCAGTAGAAATTTTCCCAATCCATCCCAAGTACTCATGTCGCCTGAATAACCTCCAATTGAGAATCTTTTAGGGGCTACGAGTACTTTAGTGGTCAACTCATTAATGGGGGGTTGCCATTTTTCAGCCTGAAAACTAATTTTATTTGTTATTTCCCAAGCATAAGTAAGTATACTATTTTTATTTGTAATAATGGGGTCCCCTAAGTAATTAATCTGCTTATACCTCAAGTTATAGTCCAATGGGGTCTCAACAATAAATTTGCTTTGTTGCAATGAGAGGTAAGCCTTTTCAATGGGTTGCCAATTTGGTAAAATATAAATGCCATTGTAATCTTCTTCATCTTCAAACTCAACAGTATAAGGGTAGTTCTTACAATGAAAAGCAAAATATTTTGCTCTCGAATCACTCAATAATGTTGATTCATCAGTTGCAGATACATCTCCAATATCTTTTTTCTTTATCTTTTGAATCAATTTACCTTCTGTATCAAACAATTTTCCCGAAATATCGGATAGTGAACGAAGATTGCTATAGTAATTTGAATAAAAAGAGAAATGATCACCATTCTCATTCAATATGGTGATAGCCCATTTGTGTTTTACAACAGCTCTGTCTATTCCCTTAATAGTTATATGAAGTTCCTCAAATCGCATAACGGCATCGGCATTATACTTCAAAGAATCAGGAATTAGAGTAGTCTTGTAATCTTGGGCAAGTAATATAGTTGGGAGCAATACGAAAATATATAAAAGGTGTTTCATTAGGTAGTTTATAAGAATTTATTTTATCTTTTTAAAAACAATCTGTTCTGCTTCCTTCTTTACAATAAAAGCAAAAAAATCTCTTAAAGTGGCATAATCATCTGGATTATATGTAGCTTTTTTTAGTCCAACCTTACATCTCATCTGAATATTGTCATCACTTTTTTCAATCATGTATTCAAACATACCTTCATCTTCATTTAGTTTTACTCTGGTTGATTTAGGCAATTCGTCTACCTTATATCCCTTAGGGACTTCCATATTTAGCGTATAGGTAGATTTTTTCACATAAGGCATCTCTACAGGATATAGTCTTTCTGCCGACTCAAATGGGTTCTTTTTAAGCTGTTCATCAAAAAGTGGATTGAAGTAAACAATATCCTCCTCTCCAAACTTTAGTTTTAAGTTATAGTTGATGCCAATCGGATCATCGTAAGACTTCAAAGAATCTATCGTCAGTCCGCTTGCTTCTATTTCTTGCGGATAAGCTTTGAATAAATCCTTAGCATAATCTTCTTGCTTCTCTTTTGCCAATTCATCTCTTAATTCCAAAGACTCGTAATAACCAAGATTACTGCTGTAGGTACCCACCACTCCCTGTATTGAATCGTTATTCAGGAACACTGCCGTATTTCTATTCTCCATCACCGAATCTGGAGAGAGCGTAATGATCCACGGAGACTTTTTGTTGATGATTCTTCCAAATCCATTTAAGCATTTGGCAGCCATATTGCCAAATCCTAATCGTGGCTGTGTGGCATCCAGCACGTAAACTTTATTTCCGAGTAATATTCTTGATACTACATAATTGTACTGATTGATAAGTGCTGCCGATTCATTTGCCCAACCATTGTCTCGCGTGCTTAAAAAAACAGGGTCAGATTCTATTCCTTGATTATATAACATTGCCATTAAGAGTATATTTATATCTGCAACGTTTCCAGTCTTGGTTTGAAAAGTCTTCTTTAATGATTGAGATTGCTTATATGTGTCGTGATCTGTACAAGTGAAATTATCTCGTAGAAATGCATAAATCTTTCTCACTTTTTCTTCATCCGGTGCCGCATCTGGCACGATTGATTGAATGTTTTCCCTCAGCCAATTATTATTGTCACGAATGCAGGAGTAGTCTGGCTTTTTCAAAATGTCCTCTGCAGTTTTAAACCAATCTTTTACAATAAATTTTGTATAGGTATCAGAGAAATGTATAGAACGTAAGTTGAAACTAATTTGTGCTAAATAGTTTTTATTGGATGAGGTATATTTTTCCAATTTAAGAGCTGGAATGTCCTTCATCACCCACAATGCAGCAGTCGCATTACCAGAAAACCTATAGATATCAGAAGCAGCAGTAGCATCTCCAGAGACAATTATGGAATATGCTTTAAATACATTAGCAACACTGTCTATTGCAAATTTCAAATATCCTTTTCGTATTGATAGATAGTCAAAAATGGGTGGAATAGTTACTTGATACTGACTCCATAGCACTGGATATTCATCTTGAAATTGCCAATTTCGAAGATGTTCGTAATAAGGAGATTTTATCGTGAATTTATATTCAATAATACTTCCTTCTTTGAGGTTTGGAAAGGTAAATTTTCTAATGTTATAGTACTTGTTATATTTCTCTTTGAATAAAGAAGCTTTGTCTAGCTTCGTTTCGGTAATCTGTCCGTTTTCAAGATTGTAAGTTGTAGCTTCGAAATTGCCAAAAGTTTCTTCCTCATCAATCACCCCGCCCATATACACAGGCACTTTTACAGTTGCAATATCAAATGCATTTCTGCTTCTCAGTAAAATGCGTTTGGTCTCTTTAAAAACAAGGTTCAAATCGCCATTTGTATTGCCTTCAAAATCTGTACTACCAATATCAGCTAAAATCACCGCATTGGCATTGTTATCTACTACTGGAGAATTAACCTGAAAATCTTTCGCGGAAATCTTTTCTAATTTTACAATCGGTTTGTACTGTCCTTTTGCAGACCATAAACTGATAGATGCGTACACAACAATTGCTAATAGCTTTGATATTAATGAATTAGCTTTCATAAACAGTAGGTTTAGATTTTCAAATATAGTATTCAGATTTACATAAACAAAAATTTATACTGTGCTATTGTTAACAACCTTTTGTAGTCAGAAAAAAAATCAGGGTCCCTTTCCGTGAATAGAGTAACATTGATCTTATACCAGGTATGTTTCTTCGCGAGGAAAGTGGCATCGGGTTACTGTGAGGTATGTTTTCTCGTGAGGAAAGTGGCATCGGGATTTGCCGAGGTGTCTTAAATAAATAGGGAAGCAACCTATTTACAGCTGATGATGACCAAAATTAGAAAAGGCAGCACTTATCTAGTGCTGCCTTTTTTAATAAAACAATTCATTTTATAATTCTATAGTTTCACCAACTGCGGGAAGTAATAGCGTCTTGCCTGCATCGGCAAATATCTTCTTTGCAGCCTCTTTATCAATCTTTATATAACCGAATGTATCGTAATGAACGCCCACTACTTTGTTAGTTTTCACAAATCCACTTGCGTGCAGTGCATCTGCTGCATCCATCGTGAAATGACCACCAATAGGCATCACTGCAAAGGATAAGTTTGCCCAAAGTGGTATCAATTGCATATCCATTGTTAGACCAGTATCTCCTGAATAGTAGAAATCACCCTCGGGTGTAGAAAATACAAACCCTAAAGGATTACCTGCGTAAGTGCCGTCATGAAATGAAGAGGAATGTACCGCGTTTACGCCACGAGCCTTTCCAAAAGGAAAATTGATGTAACCACCATGATTCATAGGGAGTGCGTTTTCTACTCCTTGCTGATTCAACCATGCAGCAATTTCCGCAGAGGCAACGCAGGTAGCTCCTGTTCGTTTTGCAATACTCACCAAATCACTCACGTGATCTCCATGACCGTGAGAAACAAAAATGAAATCAGCTTCAATGGAATCTGCACTCACACCACCAGCAGCAGGATTGCCAGTAAAAAAAGGGTCAAACAATATTTTCTTCCCCTGAACGTCAACACTAAATGTGGCATGTCCGTAAAATGTAAGTTTCATATTTTTCAATTTAATTAACGAAATAGGTTGTACTGTTGCTCTTAACAATGTTTGGAAAGCAATGTTATAGAAAGGAGCGGATATTTAGAAATATTTATAAAATAATAAAATGAGAAGTGGAGTAACCTGGTGGATAATAGCTTTTGTGATGCTAATGTTGGATGTATACTTTTTTCAGGCTGTCAAAACGGTTAGTCAATCTGCTAGTCCTTTAAGTAAAACAATAATTCAATTTACCTATTGGGCTATTTCAGCGCTCACTTTGGCTAGTCTGATTTCGTTACCTTACATTACTTTTCTTCAAACAAACAAGATATTTCGCAATTATGTGTTCGCCATCCTGATAGGTTTATTTCTAGCAAAACTGATAGGCTCTGTTTTCTTTTTGGTTGATGATATACGTAGACTATTTACATTGATAGTTCAGCAGTTTGTAACATCAAAAGCAGTAATGCCTGCAACAGAAGTTGCCTCGAGTGGCATAGATATTCCTCGCTCCACTTTCCTTAGTTGGGTTGGTATTGGTATGGGAAGCGCTTTGTTTGGAACTTTATTAAACGGCTTTAGCAATAAATATAACTACAAAATAAAAAGAATTACGCTTTCATTTCCCAATCTGCCTGATGCTTTCAAGGGATTGAGGCTTGTTCATATAAGCGATATTCATAGCGGTAGCTTTAATGACAAAGTTGCTGTGAATAAAGGGATTGATTTAATACTAAAAGAAAAAGCAGACCTCATTCTTTTCAC
>CANGFK010000216.1 GCA_947452925.1 Chitinophagaceae bacterium
CTGCCGCAGATTACAGACAGCAAAAAAGAGGCGGGAGAGGAGCAATTGGAACAAAAACACGTAATGAAGATTATGTAGAACACTTGTTTGTTGCATCAACACACCACACCATGTGTTTCTTTACCGAAAAGGGAAGATGTTTCTGGTTAAAAGTTTATGAAATACCAGAAGGTGAGAAGAACTCCATGGGTAGAGCATTACAAAACTTAATGCAGATACCTCAAGACGATAAGGTAAAAGCAATTATCGATGTTAAAAAGCTAGATGACAAAGAATTTGTAGATAGCCATTACATCGTGTTGTGTACCAAACAGGGTACTATCAAAAAGACACACCTGTTTGATTTCAGTCGTCCAAGAGCTAACGGGGTTAATGCAATAACTATTACAGAAGGGGACGAATTATTAGAAGCTAAGCTTACCGATGGTAATAATGAGATAATGATGGCTCTGAAGAGTGGTCGCGCTATCCGATTCCCAGAGGCGAAAGTTCGTCCAACGGGTCGTGGAGCTATTGGCGTAACAGGCATTGAAGTAGATGATACCAAAGATGAAGTAGTTGGGATGATTTGTGTGCATGCAGAGGATAAATCCAGGAATGTATTGGTGGTTAGTGAAAACGGTTATGGTAAGAGAACTGCAGTAGACGAGTATCGTATTACAAATAGGGGTGGTAAGGGTGTTAAAACAATCAATATCACGGAGAAAACGGGTAGCCTCGTTGGAATCATGGACGTCAGCGAGACAGAAGATTTGATAATTACTTGCAAATCTGGTGTTACCCTTAGAACTTCATTGGCTTTAATCAAAGAATCTGGAAGAGCTACACAAGGTGTAAAATTAATTCGCATCAGTGAAAAAGATTCAATAGCTGCCATTTCCAAAATAGAGGAGCAAGAAGAAATAATTCCTGAAGGTGATTTCGACACAGAAGGCATTGAAATCAAAGATGAAGAAGGTTCGGTAGATAGTAGTGATATCATAGAGCCCAATACAACCGATGACTCTACAAGTAGTGAAGAGAATAACGAAATATAGAAAATAAGATAAGAAAATTAAATACTTCTTTTATGAAAAAGATTTTATTAGCGGCGGTTATGTTTGTGGGAATTATTAATCTCCTTAGTGCGCAAGATTTCAAAAAAGTATCAAATGCTTTTTTACTTAATCAAATAGAATACGCCAAAACTGAATTGGATAAGTTAATGGCTGATCCAAAAGCACAAGAAAAGCCAGATGGATGGTTTTGGAAAGCCAAGATATATGCGTATTTCTACAATAATGCGGCATTGAGTACAAAGTATCCTCAAGCATCAGTTATTGCAGATGAAGCCTATCAGAAATATATTTCTTTGGATCCATCTTTAAAAGTTTTGAAGAAACCAGAAAATAGCGGACAAGAATTTCTCTTTAATTTATACGCACCATCATTTAATAGTGGGATAGGGGCATTTAATTCAAAAAATTGGGATTCTGCTTACTATTATTTTTCTTTTGCGGTTAAATACAGTGACGTTATTTTCAAAAACAAGTTTAGCAAAAATCCTGATCAGGCATTTGATACAACTTCAATTCTGTATGCTGGCTATTCAGCACAAAATGCTCAAAAAAATAATGAAGCTGTAAGTAGTTACAGTCGTTTAATCAGTAGCAATATTGGAGGGAAAACGTACATAGATGTTTATAGGTTCTGCTTAATCAATTCCATTAACACTAAGAATGAAAAGGATTTCAAAAAATACTTAGATGCCAGTAAAGCGATGTATCCACAAGAAGATTGGGAAGATTATGAGCTTAGTTTTTTCAATAAGAATTTTTCTTTAGCAGAAAAGACAGCTATGTATGACAAGGAAGATGCTACGGGTAATATGTCGTCAAAAAAATACTTACAATATGGAGAAGTATTTGCTAATATTTCAAAAGAGGACAAGGAAAGTATAGACAGTACAAAACAGAGTGAATACTTAAAAAAAGCTGCAAGTGCGTTTAAAAAGGCATTCTACAAGAATCCAACAGATGGTATTGCAGCATTCAATGCTGGGGTTATTTACTACAATCTCTTTGGATTATACGATGATAGGGTGAGTCAAGCAAAACGTTCTTTACAGGAACTAAATTCAAATAGAGTTATCGAAAAAGATCCTAAGAAAAAGGCAATAGCTGATGTTAAATTTAAGTTGATTGCCGACTCATTAAAAACCTCACGTATTGCTTTGGAAAAGCCTCTGATTGAAGCTGGGGATTCAAGTATAACATGGCTTGAAACTGAGATTTCACTTTTAAAAGGAAAGACTGATAAGACACGTGAGGAAAAGAACTGCTTAAATAAGTCTGTAGATTACTTAGCGAATATATTTTCTTATAAAAGAGAGAAAGCGAGAGGGAAGGATTTAAAAGCTTACGATTTGTATGATGAGAAATATAAACTGTATGACGGGTTGCATGATTCGTTCAAATAAGAAGTAAGTGGAGTAATTATCTAGCACCGACTCAATTTAACATAATATAAATTATAGGAATAAAAATAAGCTAATAGCAATTATTCATATTGAAAAACTATAATCTTGATTATGGCAATTAAACAATGGCTAAATTGGAGAAGTTTTCTAGGTTTAATTGCAGTCTTAATAGTGTCAGGAACTGTTTTTTACAGCCAATCACTATCTACTAAAATCGCTTCGGAAGAAAGAAACAATGTCGCCAATTGGGTTGAAGCACAAAAAACAATTTTAAATTCTTCAGATACCGCTAGTTTAAATCTAGCTACCAAAATTTCTAGCGGGAATAGTAATATCCCCATCATTGAAACCGATGAAAAAGATCATATTTCAAACAATTATTTAAATCTTGACACATTAGAAGTTAAGTCAAATAAAAACTACCTCTCCGAAACATTAGAATCTTTTAAGGATTACGCGCCTCCGATTGTATTGGTTATCAATAAGCAGCCTTACATTGCCAATAAATACTACTATGGTCCAAGTGAGCTATTAAAGCAAGTTAAATACTACCCAATAGTCCAACTAGTTATCGTCTTTCTTTTCATTATTATAGTACTGCTTGCACAAAGAGCCAATTATAACAGCCGTCAAAATCAGGTTTGGGCTGGAATGGCTAAAGAAACTGCCCATCAACTGGGAACGCCTGTAAGTAGTCTACAGGGGTGGTTGGAAATGATGAAGGAAATTAAGGGAAACGAGGCAATCACCCCCGAAATGGAAAAAGATATCAATAGATTACTCCTGATTACGGATCGTTTTGGAAAAATTGGTAGTATGCCTAATCTTGAAGAACGAAACATTATCGAACTGATAGAGAATATGGTGGACTATATCAAGAAAAGAGCTGGTGGTAATGTAATTTTTGAGGTTAACTCTTTCGGTGAGATCGTAATATTGTCTTTAATTAGCCCCCCTCTTTTTGATTGGGTTATAGAAAACCTTTTAAAGAATGCTTTGGATGCAATGGAAGGAAAAGGGACGATTAAAATAGCCATTAAAGATACTGCCGCTCAGATAATAATCGACGTAACTGATTCTGGGAAAGGAATTGCTAAACAAAACATCAATAAAGTATTCAATCCGGGATTCTCTACTAAAAAAAGAGGTTGGGGATTGGGTTTAACCCTTACAAAACGTATTATCGAGCAGTATCATAAAGGGCTTATTTATGTTTTCAATAGCGAATTGGGAAAAGGAACTACATTTAGAATTATTTTAAATAAATAATTCTAAATCAATTACTTTATATAAAGTTATATGCTTCATTTTTTAAAGAAATCAGGTTATGAAGTTTATCTATCAACTATTTATTTCACTTTATCCACTGGTTGCCAAGCTAATTAGCGCACGCAATGAGAAGGCAAAGTTGTGGATAGATGGTAGAAAGAATATATTTGATAAACTAGCGGCCGCTTTTGCCAATAACTCGGGTAAAATAGTGTGGATGCATTGTGCTTCTTTGGGCGAATTTGAACAGGGAAGGCCCATTATTGAAGAATTAAAGGCAAATAATCCATCAGTAAAAATATTACTTACCTTCTTCTCTCCTTCTGGATTTGAAGTTAGAAAAAACTATCCACTGGCAGAATGGGTATTCTATCTTCCAATAGATTCTGCCTCTAATGCTACCCGATTTTATGACATTGTAAGACCTAGCTTAGTCATTTTCGTTAAATACGAGTTCTGGTATTACTATCTGCAACAAGCGAAGCTTAGAAAAATCCCTTTAGTGCTTGCATCCGGCATATTTCGCCCTAATCAAGCCTTTTTTAAGTGGTATGGTGACTTTAACAGACAAATGCTTCACTATTTTTCACATTTCTTCGTGCAAAATGAGGCATCAGTTTCATTGTTAGAAAGTATAGGCATCAATCAGAACGTAACCTTGAGTGGAGATACGCGTTTTGACAGGGTTATTGCCATTTCCGAGCAGTTTACCTCCATTCCTTCTATAGAATCCTTTATCGGCGATAGCAAACGGGTAATTGTTGCCGGAAGTACCTGGCTTGAAGATGATGAAATCCTTTATCACTACACAGTTACACATCCTCATGTCAAATTTATTATTGCGCCGCACGATATACAGCAAAGTAGAATTGAAGAATGTATGAGCTTATATAAGAATGCTGTCACATATAGTCACTGGCTAATCGCTGACCGTTTACCGTTAACCGAAATTAGTTCTTCTACAAATGGTAGCCTGTTAACGGAAAACATTCTTATCATCGATAATATAGGAATGCTCAGTAACCTATATAATTATGCAACAATTTGCTTTGTCGGTGGTGCTTTTGGCGAAGATGGTGTGCACAATGTATTGGAAGCTGCCGTTTATGGAAAGCCCGTAATCTTCGGTCCTGAGTATAATAAATACTTTGAGGCAATTGAATTGATAGATACAAACGGTGCTATCAGTGTAGAGAATACATTGGAGCTGGAAAAGGTATTTAATCACTTGTTTACAGACCAGAAAGACTATGATTTAGCCTGTAATAAAGCAAAGAAATATGTTTTTGACCATTCAGGTGCAACTTCAGTCATCACCCGATATATTTATGAAAAACGCCTTTTAACATACTGATCAAATAGCTGAACTACTTCATCTTCATCAGACCATTTAAGCTTTGTTTTTAATTCTTTTTGTATCCAGAAGGTTGCTTCCGGTAGAATACTGAAGTTTTGTATATGCTTGATACTCTTATCATACAATTCTTCATTTCTTCCGAATAAATTATTGATAAACAAATACTTTTCATTTATACTTATTGCTCTTTTCAGGTCTTTTATATGCGTGTTTTCATGCAGATGTGCAACTTCTACTTTATTTTCATTTAGTTTGCTATTCAATTCGTCTCCATCCTTTGCCAATGTCTCATTTAACTCGGTTTTTGGCAACTCCACTTGCGAAAGTGTTGGTAATGTATGGATGTTTGTTTGAAATAAGAACTCATTTGGGTAAGTTTCCAATGGTTTTTGATGCGCTTCTGTTGCTACAATCGGCTCAATAACCTCTTCGGGAGTTACTTCTGGCTCCGTTTCCGATTCTTCTAATACATATTCTTCTCTTGGCATTTCAACAATTGGCGTTTCTGCAGTAGGAACAGGCCAATCGGTTGTTTCTTGAATCTCTTCAGCGACTTCAGTTATTGGTTCAGGTATAATTTCTGGCTCTTGCTCCTCAATCAATGGCAATTCTGCAGCAACAATTGGTTCTGCTACTACCAAAGTTTCCTCTTCTCTTACAACTTCGGTTACAAATAAACTCTTTTTTGGCAAGGTCACTGCAATTCTTCGTTCTAAGGTATCCGAAGCATCCAACTCTTGTAATTCTGCCACCAACATCTGCGCAATAGCCAACATCACATCAGCACTTGCATGGTCGTCCAACAATTGTTGCAACTTCTTAATAATTAATGATGCTCTTTCCATTTTATATAGATACTTTTGACCGCTAAATTGATCGGATAATTACATAACGGAATAAGAGATAAAATATTATACAGCATGTTTATTGAACCTAATTTAAGTGGCGAAAGGATTGGATGGATAGAAGTAATCTGCGGCAGCATGTTTAGTGGTAAAACCGAAGAATTGATTCGTAGATTGAAACGTGTGAAGATTGCTAACCTTAAGGTAGAGATTTTTAAGCCCTCTATAGACACCCGTTATGATGAAGTTCAGGTGGTTAGTCACGACGCAAACGCCATTTTATCTACACCCATAGACAATCCGCAAACGATATTACTGCTTGCAAACGATGTAGATGTAGTTGGAATAGACGAAGCACAGTTTTTTGACATCGAGATTGTTAATGTTTGCCAAGTTCTTGCTTCAAGAGGTATCCGGGTCATTGTTGCGGGTTTGGATATGGATTATCTGGGTAAACCCTTTGGCGCAATGCCTCATTTGCTTGCTGTTGCAGAC
>CANGFK010000217.1 GCA_947452925.1 Chitinophagaceae bacterium
AGAGCAAGGCCCTGTGTTGGATGTTGCCAATAAACCATTAGGAATTGTTACGGGCATCTCTGGTCCGTTATGGCTCACGGTTAAACTGAAAGGAATGGCGGGTCATGCGGGTTCGGTACCGATGCCAATGCGCAAGGACGCCCTTTTGGGTGCTGCAGAAATTATTGTTGCGCTTAATGAGATTGCTACGCAAGACCCTTCCACGCCTACTGTAGGCACGGTGGGGACAATTAATGTGTTTCCGGCTTCTCGCAATATCATTCCGGAGGAAGTAAGCTTTACGGTTGACCTTAGAGACATCGATTTAGACCGTCGCCATCGTTACGAAAAGCAATTGATGGATAGTATAGAGGCAATCACTAAAAAGCACCAGCTTACGTACACTATCTCTGAGGATACCAATAGCGAACCACGTTATTGTGCGGAATGGATTAAGGATATTTATCGCAATCAATTTAAGGCTTTGGGATTAGATGCCCCCGAATTAATGAGCGGTCCTTTTCATGATGCACTAACGCTTTCTTATGTATGTGATTATGGAATGATCTTCATCCGTTCTAAGGATGGCATCAGTCACAATCCATTAGAATATTCTTCGTACGAAGATTTGGCATTAGGTACAGAAGTGCTGTATGGTTCAATATTAGAAATCCTCAAGAAATAAGGCAGTGGAAGTGAAGCCATTTTCTTATAAAGTATATAGCTGTATCCTATTGAATTCAATCTTTAATAGTCGGGTGCTATTAAGCCAAGTACTTAAATTTACTTAATTCAAAAGAAGAAGACTTTGCATTGTTTAGAGCAAAGCTGTAAAATGTGTACTTTGTTTAATTTTAGATTTGCTTGAAATACTCCGTACCCATTATTTTATCTTTGGATCTAAGTACACCTTTTACTAAAATAAATTGATAAACACCATAACAGAAGGCACTCACACAATCAATCCAGGTTTGACGACGGTGAAAATAATAAAGGCTTGTGTCAAATAAAAGATTTGCAATTACCAATAGAACTAATGCAACAACTGCAAATTTGAAACTAGCCATCTTGTTATTGAAAAAAGCATTAAATATGGATACAGCAAATATGGCCATCGCAGTGGCATAAAGATAAGTGAGCGGCTTTTTATTGAGTGTTAGGTTGTGACTAGCAGCGAAGTATTCCATTATTCCAAAATATGCTAATAGGCCAAGTATTCCGATTAATACAGCCAATTTACTTGTTTTGAAAGAGAAATATTCAAATTGGAAAAACTGGAGTGCAAGCAGTAAGAAAGATAGTCCATAGCAACCAAGGCCTGTCCATTGGTATAAGGCAGAGTAGCTGATGGTGAAATAGTCGCCCATACATGCTGCTGCCATTGCGCCTATAAGATAGAGGTGGTTTCTTGATATAAATTGCTGTAAGAATATAAGAAATAAAATTGGCATCAATGTGGGGCGAGTGTATATCCTAGTGAAATAGTAGCGATAGTAAAGACAGTAACATTCAGCTATTAATGTTATGAAATAAATACCAATAATAATATTTTGCAAAAGACCTTTTCTTAATAAATCAATTAGCTTTTTCATAAATTCTACGCTTAATAGTTTGTAAATATAATTCTGTCAGTCTATCTAATGTTATTTTATCACTGTCAGGGAGTCTCTTTTTGCTCATCAGGTTTATAAAATGCCTTGTCCATAATCCAAACCAATACAAATGGGAATGGACTAAAAATTTCTCTGGCGTCAATAAAATAGCTGCTCAGGACATTTAATGCAGGAAATTTCAATACTATATATGTAACTATTACTCCTGTATAAATCTTCGCAAAAAGAGAGAATAATTTTGGGTCTACACTTGTCTTCACGCCATAAAAGCCTAGCCCAACCTGTAAAGCCATTTCAATTTTGATAATAAGTGTCATCACTAGAACAGGAAGTAGGTGCACTTGTGGCTTAAGTACCACAAGTAAAAGCAATGCAACCATGTTGACGGTCATGCAACTCCAAAAAATACTATCCTTTCGCATTGAATTTCCCTTTGTTTATGTATAATGCCCAACCAATGAAAATTAATATATACATCACTAGTGTAAAAAGATAGTGGTGCGTTGTTTCAAAAAGCGGGCGATAAAATTCATAGACCCACTCCAAGCCAGCACACCTCATCATGTTTGCGATCATCAGAAGAACTAATCCAATGCCAATGTAGGCATATTTTCTTTTGTTATCACCCGGTAATAGAGTAATAACCCCAGCATAAATTAACATTAATTCTAATCCATTACAAGCATCTCCAATACGAAGAATCACATGGTTTGCACGTACTAATATAACCTCGCCCGCAAATTTGCTGTCAATGCAATATGCTTTTGGAAGTGAACTCTTTCCAAATAAATTAATGAAAACAATGGTGCCTTTCCCAATTATTTTGGTTAATATCTTATCCGGAAACCTCAATGGTTGAAGCACATAAGTATATAAAAAACGCCACAATACTACACACAGGACAGATTTTATAATGAACTGAGGAGCAGGATTGAGGCTCGACCACTTTTCTTTCATTTGTTAGGGGCTTAAAATTAAACTAAATGACAACAAACAATATTTAACGCCGCAATATACAGCCGAAACTTTAACCATTATCTAAATTGCGTATATCAAAAAATGATTGGCTATTTTGATGTTCAAATTGTGAATATTTTAAAGAATAAAATTGGGTATTCCTTTTAGTTTTTTGCGTGAAAGAAACAGCAGACTAGATTTTGTATGTTTGCAGAGAATGTTTTACGTATGGAATTGCAATCAGATCACGTTCATAATTACCTTTTTTATAACTTGGTGTAAATTGAATGCAGAAATAGATAAATGATAATCTCTTATTTTTTTTATCATTGCAACTAATTAATTGAATTATGGCTAAGAAAGTGGTGAGCGTTTATGGTGATATCTCTATTAAATCTCCTTTTAATAGCGATCAGCTTATCATAGAGATAAGTAATTATCATATTGCTTGTATCGTTAAAGTGGCAATACAAGGAGAACTTTCTGCATTGGAAGTATACAATTTCAATAGCTATGAAGAAGAATGGTATGATATCTTTCAGGATATAAGATCAAAATCCAAAATACTTAACAGGGGCTTTATTGATACACGCGTATATTTCAATCTCCCTGAAACAGTATTGATTCCGAACAATTTATATAATGAATCTGCAGCAACGAAATACCTTCAATTGGTTCATGGAGACATTATAAATCAGGTTGTAAAGTCGGAATCTGTAGAGGTAACTCCCGCCATAACAGTTTCTACTAAAGTGAAAAGAGGATTGATTGATTCTGTCAACAGTAATCTGATGATGATTACTATGCACAATAGCTACAGGGCTTTCATAGAGAGTTTGCTGAATCCTAAGCGTACATACAATCATTCATTGTTGAAAGCGCAGTTGTATAATGACGAAATTTTAATTGGATTAGTTTACAATAGTCAGTTGCTGATTGTACAATTGTATGAACAACATACACCAGAGGATATTTTGTATCACTTGCTTAATGTGTTGCACCAGTATAGCCTGAAACCAGAAGAAACAACGTTGGAATTGTCTGGTGATATTGAATTGAAAACACCTCTGTATGAAAATCTTAGAAAGGTTTTCCCAAGAATTACTTTTGATACGCCATCTGAGGATCTAATCAAGTTGCACGATTTTACAAAATATCCAAAGCATTATCTTACCCCTTTCTTAAACTTAACATAGGAAGTAATAGGTATTAAGTGATAAGTAATAGGTTTTAAGTATTCCCAGAAACTAACACCAATGGCTTATTACTTACCACTTATTACTTACTACTTATAACTGTTTTTACATGAGAATTATTTCCGGCAAATATGGTGGTCGTCGCATTAGTCCACCTGCTTCCATGCCACATACTAGACCTACTACGGATATTGCCAAAGAAGGACTTTTTAATATTTTACAACATCGCATAGACTTCGAAGAAGCCAAAACGCTCGATTTGTTTGGTGGCACAGGATGTATTAGTTATGAGTTGGCTTCGCGTGGAGCTGGCTCTTTAACAATTGTAGAAAAAGACAGTATCATGCAGGCATTCATCAAAAAGAATATCGAGATGCTGAAAATAGAAAATGCCAAGGTGATTCAGATGGATGTGTTTAGTTATATGAATACTTGCACAGAAAGCTTCGATTTTATTTTTGCGGGGCCGCCTTATGCATTGAATACAATTGATGAAATTCCAAAGATGATCATCACCAGAAACTTAATTGCTCCGGAAGGGTTCTTTGTGTTGGAACATACACCTCGCAATAACTATGAAGCTTATGCTGGTTTTAGTTTTCAACGCAATTATGGCACTACGGTTTTCTCTTTCTTCGAACCAATGAGTTAATTGATAATTTATAATTGACAATTAATATGCCTGCACTCATAACTCATCACTCATAATTCATAACTAAAAATGGCTTCCATTTTTGTAACTGGCATCGGAACTGGAATTGGCAAAACGGTAGTGAGTGCCATTTTAACGGAGGCATTGGAAGCCGATTATTGGAAACCAATCCAAGCGGGTTTCGAGGATGGAACAGACGCCTTGCAGGTAAGTTCATTAATCTCCAATACAAAAACTATCATTCATCCCGAAGTATATAAACTACAAATGCCTGCCTCGCCTCACATTGCAGCAAGGGAGGAAGGGATAGAAATTAATCTAAAAAAAATTGTTGACAATTCTCCTTACCCCCCTTTAGGGGACGGGGGTCTAGTAGAAGGTGCCGGCGGCATACTGGTTCCTTTGAATGATAATGAATTTGTAATAGATTTGATTGAGCAACTAGGGGCTAGGGTGATATTGGTAAGTAGGAATTATCTGGGAAGCATTAACCATTCTCTATTGACAGCAGCCATCTGCAAGCAAAGGAATATTGATGTAATTGGTTGGATATTCAACGATCAGTACTTGGATTATGAGGAAGAGATAGTCCGATGGACGGGGTATCCTAAGATTGCCTCTATTCCATTGGCTGAAAAAATAGACAAAGCATTTGTTTTGCAGCAGGCAGGGTCGATAAGAAAAGGTCTTTTAGAGCATTTATAGATACAACTTAGCTTCAATAAGAAGGTTCTTATTCAAAAAAAGAATGTTCTTATTGAAAAAAAGGACCTTCTTATTGGGAAAAAGAACCTTCTTATTGGGAAAAAGAACCTTCTTATTGAGAAAAAGAACCTTCTTATTACAAAAAAGAATGTTCTTATTGGGAAAAAGAACCTTCTTATTGCGAAAAAGAATGTTCTTATTCGAAGAAAGAACCTTCTTATTGGATACTATCAACTAGAAAATTAAGCGATGACTAAGAAAGAACTTAGACAAGTTTATAAACAAAAGCGGCTAGACATCTCCTCTAAAGAGAGGTTGAAGCTAGACGATTTACTATTGTTGCAATTACAGACTTTCAATTTCGAAGGGGTTAAGTCTGTGTTGACTTATTGGCCAATGGCAAATATGGCCGAGCCAAATACGTTGCTGTTTTCAAGTTATCTAAGGCATTTTGTACCCAATTTGCAGTTGGCTTATCCTGTTAGCAACTTTAAATACAATACCATGCAGGCCGTATTGATTAATGAAGACACTATTTATAACACCAATAGTTTTGGTGTGACAGAACCAAAAGAAGGAACCCCAATTAATCCATTAGATTTAGATTTGGTGTTTGTACCCAACCTTATCTGCGATAAAAATGGGTTTAGGGTAGGATATGGCAAAGGTTTTTACGATAAATACCTTTCTCTATGCAATGAAGACGTCACTTTGATAGGATTCAATTACTTTGCACCTATCGAAAAAATAATGGATAAGGATGATTTTGACATACCTTTAAATTATTATATCACTCCTGAAGAGGTGTTTGAGTTTTAGTTTTGTTTCGTTTGATTTGGTTGTTACAAGAATTTTTACATGAATCTTAATAATGTTTTTCTAAAGTCTTTCAGAATCGTATTGCTTCCCTTTGCCTTGTTGTATGGGTTGGTAGTGATTATTAGAAATTGGTTGTTTAATAAAAACTACCTTAAATCTGTTCCTTTCAATTTCCCTTTAATCTGTGTAGGAAACATTGCAGTAGGTGGTACGGGCAAATCGCCGATGGTAGAGTACCTGATCGATTTATTGCATCCCACTTATAAAATTGCAACAGTTAGCAGGGGCTATAAACGCAAGACAAAGGGATATGTGTTGGCAAATGATAAGTCGACCGCGTTGGATATTGGGGACGAATCGATGCAGTTTC
>CANGFK010000218.1 GCA_947452925.1 Chitinophagaceae bacterium
AAACGCCGTTATGTGTTCCACAAACTTTGTTTTAATAAAACAAACGCCGTTATGTATTCAACAAACTTTGTTTTATGTTCTAAGAAAGCCTTTTTAGGGCTTCAAAAGTTGTTTCTATACCGTATCCACAAAGGTTTTTTCTACCCTGTTAAATACCACTAAGCCTAGAAAGAACAAAACGATACTCGCCACCACACTATACATAAATGCACCCAAAAAGAATTCCCCTTTACCCGTAAAGCCATAGCGGAAGGTTTCTATCAACCCACTCAATGGATTGAGGGTAATATATATTCTATACTTTGCGGGTGCAACGGACAATGGATAAATGATGGGTGTGGCGTACATCAACAACTGAACTCCAAAAGTCATTAAGAAAGTAAGGTCACGATATTTAGTGGTCATTGCCGAAATAATCATTCCTAAGCCTAAACCCAAAATTGCCATTAACAAGATGATGAGTGGAAATAATAAAACGTAGAGATTAGGGTGTAATGGATGCCCCTGAAAAGCAAAGTAGGCCATCATGCACAAAAACAATATAAACTGTATTCCAAACCGAACTAAGTTGGAAATAACAATGCTGATGGGCATAATCAACCTAGGGAAATAAACCTTCCCGAATATGCTGGCATTGTCTCTGAACACAGACGAAGACTTGGTGAGACAATCGGAGAAGTAGTTCCATGCAATGTTACCTGTGAGGTAGAACAAAGGTGCAGGAATGTCTTCGGTAGATATTTTAGCAAGCCTACTGAAAACGATAGTGAAAGTGATGGTGGTGAAAATGGGTTGCACAAACAACCACACTGGTCCAAAAATCGTTTGTTTGTAGAACGAGACGAAGTCGCGACGTACCAACAATAGTAATAGATCCCGGTAGTTCCAGACATCCTTTAAATGAAGGTTGAAGAGATTGTCGTGGGGCTTTATTTCCATATCCCATTCGGCAGATGCTGTGTTTGTATTTGTCATATTATGCTAATTTATTAGTTGCTTTTTTAAACTTTTATAAAACTGTGGAAAGCCAAAATAGTTAGTTACAGCATTTTGTAGCTGCTGTTTTTGGGATATAGTATAACTGTTACTATCTAATACTTTGCAAAGTGTGTCTATTATTTCATTTCTATTCTCGGGGTTAATGAGCAAACCCAACTCGCCATTCTTCAATGCATCCACACTTCCATCCTGATTGCCTGCTATTACTGGTAGGCCACAGGCCATAGCCTCAATGAACACGATGCCAAACCCTTCTTTTCTGCTAGGCATGATAAATAAATCGGCTAGCTGGTAGTGATCTGTAATTTCTTCTTCAGCAATAAACCCAATCAAAAATACATGTTTCTCAAGATTCCTGGCTGCTATCAATTCTTTCAATCTTGCTTTCTCTCTTTCATCTGGTTTACCTGCAATCAGGTATTTTGCATTCGGGTATTTTGCCACTATCTCAGGCATCACATCAATCACTTTATCGTACCCTTTGTATTTTTCGGTAAATGCCAGACGCGTGAGTGTAAGGATTGTCTTGTCGTTCTCACCAATATTATACCGCTTCACCAACTGTAAGGGCTTTTGGAAATGCGTTGGATAGTGAAAAAAAGGGTCGATGGTATTATAGAATATTTGTATTTTTTCGGCTTCAATCCCATTTGTTTTTATCAGTTGTTCTTTTGTAAAATGACTTACTGCCAGTATTACATCGCACTTACTGAGAATTCTTTTTTTCATCCCAGATAGCTTTCCCCACACTTCAATGCCGTGTGCTACCATATAAACCTTTGTCTTTGGGTGTATCTTCTTAAGAATCAGTCCAAAAAGTGCAAGGTTGATGTGTCCCAGAATAACTCTTTGGTATTTATAAGAATTGAGTAGCTCCTTTACTACGAAAGTGATTTTCTCTTTTTTATAACCACGATAATTTTTATCATTAAAATACCTTGCCTCACAGTAGTTATCATACATAGATGCACTGTCAGACAGCATCAGTGCTTCTTTCTCTAACCCAGATAAGCCACTCAGCAAGGCACGGTTAAACTTCTCTATCCCCCCCAAAGTTGTAAAAGTGCTGGTACTGTAAAAACAAACTCGCTCAAATCCCTTAGGTAAAAAGATGAATTCTTCTTTCGAATATCCTGCTAGGATATATGTCCAGTATTTGCTCCAATGAATGATAGAATGGTTGAGCTGGTAATATTTTTTTTCAAAATCACTACTACGACTCAGTGGGGCAATATGGTTAATCCATTTTGCAAAAGGGAAAGTAAACCCTTGTTTTTTTCTTTTCCAGATTGCTTCGGGAATGATACTTTTAAAAGCTTCAATTAAAAGATATTTTGGCTTTTCCAGAAAGTTAAACTTTAATTTGGGGTCAATGCTATTACAAAAACTGATTACTTCCTTATCTAAAAAAGGCACACGAACTTCTATACTGTGCCACATACTCATGAAGTCAGTGTCTTTCAATAACTGATTCTGCATATACAGATGCTGCTCCACGTGTGCTGCAATCTGAGCTTCATTAGTTGTATCAGCCAACGGAACATTTACTTTGTTCAACACGCTGATTACTTTGTTTACAGAAATATCCAACAGGTGCGCAATCTGAACTGGGTTGTAAATGCCCCGATAGAAAAGATATTTGTTTTGCAGTGTATCTTCTTTCAGATAAGCCACCCTTTTTATTTTTTCATTGGGTAAATTGCTGATTGCTGCTAGCACAAAAGCAGGCATCAGTGCTAGCTTATGAAGCAACTGACTTCTTCTGGAAGAGTCATAACCTCCCAATAGCTCGTCTGCCCCCAAGCCACTCAATACCGCTGTTAGACCATAAGACTTTGCAAACTTGCATATAAAGTAGGAATTAATACCATCAATAGATGGCTGATCCATCGCCTCCATTATTTCTTTGAACTCCTGGTGAAACATTTCACTGGTTACTAAGAAAGAATGATGCTCCACATTGGTCTGTTCAACAATCATTTTCTGATAGATTTCCTCAGAAAAATCTTGTTCTTCAAACACAATAGACAAGGTCTTTAGCTTTTGAGTTACTAATCTGGATGCAATAATAGTCAGGATGCTGGAGTCTATTCCTCCACTCAGAAAAACACCAATTGGCGCATCTGATATCAGGTGTCTTTCAATGGCCTGTTCTACCTTTTCTTTAATACCCTCAACTGCTTGTTCCTTATTACGGATACCTATTGGGTAATTGTACTTGTAGAATGGTGTAATGGTTTTGGACAAGGAGGGTAATTGTATGGTGGCATAACTACCCTTTGGAAAAGGCTTCACCTCATGCAATGTGGTAAAGGGTTCGGGCAAGTGCCCATAAGCAAAGAAAGGAATTCGCCACTCTTTATCTTCCTCCCAGTCTGGATTAAGCGCTTTGAATGCACGAATTTCTGAAGCAAAAATCAGTTGGTGCCCAGTAATATGATAATATAAAGGTTTGATGCCTGCATGATCTCTTGCAAGGATAATCTGTTTATTTGGCTTATCCCATATTGCAAGTGCAAACATGCCATTGAATTGTTCAAAACACGCAACACCCCAAAAAAGGTATGCATTAAGAATAACTTCTGTATCTGTTTGGGTATAAAAAGTAAACCCTTCTTTTTGGAGAAGGGCTTTTATTTCAAGGAAATTATAAATTTCCCCATTGAATATAATTTGTAAACTGCCATCTGTGGACTGCATGGGCTGATGACCCGCCTCTGACAAATCTAGCAAAGCCAAACGCCTGTGTCCTAGTGCCAGTTTAAACTCCTCATCTATAAATATTCCTTTGCCATCTGGGCCACCTCTGTGCATAGCATCCCTCATGGAGAGTATATCTTTTTCCAGATTACTCGATGAAGGATTATAAATACCAGCAATTCTACACATGAAGGAGGAGGAGGTGAAGTTATTAGAAAGGCATTGAGGAAGAAAAAGAAGTTTGTATTCTATTTTACTTTCTCAATGCCCTATGAGGTTAGTATTTATTAAATCTTGAACAGAGACTTTATCTTAGTCCACAGCGTAATGCGCTCACTACCATAGCGGTAATTGTAGTTGTAGTTGTAACTGTAGCCATAACCATAACCATAACCGTAACCATAATAAGAGTTGACACCTCCAATTTTCACATCATTTACTAGAATCCCAATATTGGGTAACAAGCGTTGTGTATACAATTCGTTGATAAATGGCAGCTGTTTTTTTACAGTAAACCGCTGACGAACAATGTAGATGGTAGCGTCGCAAAGCTGAGCAATAATTTTAGAGTCACTCACAAGCCCTACAGGAGCGGAATCAATGATGATTAAGTCGAACTGAGTCTTTAAGTAAGCCATAAACTCGCCCATTCTAGGATCCATAATCATCTCGGATGGGTTTGGCGGAATAATACCCGCAGGAACGATGTATAAGTTCTCGGTATTAGGAATAGGAATAGGAATTGATTCAGCAGGAACCTGACCCAACATGAAGTGGGTAATCCCTTTCACATTGATTAAACCTAATGACTTAGCGATTTTAGGTTTACGTAAATCCAGTTCTAATATCACCGTTTTTTTACCTGCAATACCCCATACTGCAGCTAAGTTCATGGAACAGAATGTCTTTCCTTCCCCCGCAATACTAGACGTCACCAAGAGAACCGGAGATTTTATATTAGCTCCTAGCAAGAAACTGACATTGGTTCTGAGTATCCTGAACTGCTCTGCCAATACACTTCTATCCTTATTACTCACCACCAACACCCGATTCTGGCTACTATGGTGTGCTACTTCACCAATAATTGGTGCAACAGTAACACGAGCGATATCATTTCTGACAATTATTTTATCGTTCAAGAGGTCTATCAGATAGATGAAGATGATAGGAATGAGGAAGCCGACCACAAAAGAGCTACGATAAGTACCTGCTACATCTGGGCTTACCTGACCACCGCTTGTAGCTGGGTCGATAGGAATAGAGTTGCCAATGGTAGATGCTCTTGTGATTTCTGATTCTTCCCTTTTTTGTAAAAGAAATAGATATTCTTTTTCTTTTATGCTCTCTTGGCGCATTATTTCCTGATAAGCACGTTCCCGTTCAGGAATGACTCTTAATTTCGATAATTCCAATTGGTCTTGATCTTGATAGGCTTTGTTTAAAGAAACTGCGTTTTTGGTAATATTCGATAAATCCTCCAGAATATTTATCCGGAGCTTTTCTAATTGACTCTCTAAATTTTTTACCAAATGATTCTCAGGTTTAGTAGTTCTCAATAATTCAGATCTTTTTAGCTGCAATCCATTGTACTGGGTAACTAAAGCGGTCAATGCTGCATCTGTGATGTCAAAGGGGGTCACCACCAATTCATATTTCTTTTTTGGATTGGATAAGTATTCCCTTATTTGCTTGATGACCTCATTCTTGATATCTAAAGCTACCATTTGTTCCTTTAGTTTATCTGATTTAGCATATTCCAAAATACTTTGCTGAGCTAGTGGCACCACCCCGTTTTGTTGTTTGAAACCCTGCAATTCCCCTTCAATTGTACCAAGTTCTCCTGTCAAGACATTCAATCGTTCATCGATAAAGCGGATGGTGTTGTCTACAATTTTATTTTTGTCTTCTACGTTCACTTCATTATACACATTCACCAAAGCATTCAGAATATCTCTCCCTTTCTGTGGCACTTCCATGTTGATACTCAGACTTAATATACTTGTTTCTTTGGATAACTGTCTTATTTGCAACCCGCCTGCAATACCACCTGCTATACCCGTAGTTGGTTGGTAGCTGATGAGGTATTTATTGTCTTTTAGAATTTCATTAGGGTCAAAGAAAACGCGCATTTTTCCAAAAGGGAACTCCACAATATCGCCACTGAATACTTTTTTATACCTGTTGGGACCATATTCTATGTATATGCTTTCCCTCTTTCTGACCAACCTCAAAGAAGCACCTACTGAACTATCTCTTAACTCCACCCAATTGGCATGTATTGTTGTATTGCCATAAAGCTCAATTCGCTTAATATTACCTTCATTAAAGTATTGCCAGTTCAGATTAAGAATCCTGACAACTCTAGACAACATCGAGTTTGACTTTATCATCTCAATCTCATTAGCTAGGTTCGTTTTCTTCTTATAGGTAGTTAGATTTTCTGAAATTAAGTCTTCCCCACCACCACGACTACTTTTGTCGTCTTTAATCAACAACGAAATGGAGGAACTGTAGATAGGTACTTTATATCGCAAATTGATGTAAGCGACAGTGAGCGCAATACCTACTGACACAATAAAGAGGGGCAAG
>CANGFK010000219.1 GCA_947452925.1 Chitinophagaceae bacterium
CACCAATGTTTAATGTTCCTGCATTTATGGTGGTAACACCAGTATAAGTATTATTACCACCAAGAACCAATGTTCCTGCACCAGCTTTAGTAAGTCCAAAAGCACCACCAATTATACCACCTACTGTTAGCGTATTTGCAGTTGTCGTGATTGTTGGACTAGCCCCCAATGTAACTGCACCTGTACCTAAGTCCAAAGAATGGGTTGTTCCTGTAAACGTAAAATTTCCATTCCAGGTTTGCAAATTGTTATTTGAGTTAATGATGACACCAGCACTTGAATTATTAATGGTTGTTCCATTCGCTATTGTAAACCTACCCGTACCCAAAGCAGCAGCATTGTTTATGTTTATTTGTCCGGATGTAAGTGTCGTACCCCCAGAAAATGTATTGGCTGCGCTTAATATAGATGTTCCAACTGTATTTGTAAGTATTCCGGTACCGCTAATAATTCCACCTAGTGTTAAAGTATTAGTATTGTTTTGTGGAGCAAGTGTCAAACCAAATGCCCCAAAAGCAATAGGCGCATTGATAACACCTGATGCCCCACTTGTTGCAAATGTGTACTTATTTGTACCAATATTTATCTGGCTAGGAACAAAGGCAATTGTACCAGGAATTGTTACGGTAGATGCTGTACCAGCACTATTAAAGTTGGCTATATAAGTACCTGATGCACTAGGCCAAACAGCATTTAAAGTGGCTTGAGATGATGGAGAAGACCAAAAAGTACCCGAATTATTCCATGTATTACTAAATGCCCCAACATTACTACCATTCCAATAGTAATTGGTTTGACTGAGCCCTTTGTCAACCAAAAAAGCCATACACATTATTAAAAGTGCATAGCTTTTGAAAAAATACTTGTTTACAGATTTTCCAGAATATCCTGTAAAATCTTTTGACGAAGACTTAATAGTAGAGAAAAATTTATTCATAACGTTTTTTAAAAGCATTTTACGTGTGACATTGCCACAGTTTTTATCTCATAATCAAAGCAATCGGCAGATGGGTTTTACAAAACGAAGCACTCGGGGGGCATTTAATTTCTTCTGTTCTGTAAAACTTAAAAGAAGGTACTCAAAACTTATTCTATTCAGACTCTTCAAATACTAAGTCCACACTTTATCGGAAAATTCTGCGCAAATATAGGTAGTAGTCAAACTACTACAACCCCTTAAATAAAGGGTATAGATGCACAAATAGTACTACACCATAAAGTGAAAAAGCAGCATTTCAATGAGCATAAATAATTGATTATGAATATCTTCTTTTAAAATAATTGCTAAAAAATGCACTATAAAATTGACACTAATCAGCAACGACAACCATAAAATCTCGTAAAAATAATGATTTTATTATATCTACAAACGATTTTAATCATAGAAAAGTATTTTTTTGTTCTACTTAGGGGAGATATTTTTCCTAACATAGATAAATAGGACAGATATTATTTAGTTTTATGTAATAACTATACTACAATTTCAATTTTATCAGGACTACAAAAAATAAATAAATAGCTTTTTGTTTAATATATATAAAGTATAAAAGATATTTATTTTAAACAAAGTGGAAAATTTTAAATTATTTACCAGAAAGCAATTCGAAATATTTATACTTAACTAATAATTTTTCCCAATTTCAAAAATTTCGTCAATTTTTAATTCAAATAAAGGGTATCGCGATTTTAAGCTTTTGTAGTAATCAACACAGCAGCCAACAATCAAATCTCCACCTAAAACACTCCCGAAAACAGCGTTTTCCATACAGAATGAAGCAGTATCTATCTAACTTAAATCTCCTTGTACAGTGAGTTATTCTTTAAGGAACCCGGCTTTTTCCAAATGCCTTTAGTTTGAAGGGTGAAAGATGGTGACTGAATAATGGTTTCTTATAAACACAGAAACAAAGAAATGGCTGCAACGAGAGAGTGGATACCTAAGCAGATTGACAAGTTTAAAATATTTGCTGACAATATATGTAAGCGCACAAGAGATAATGCCTGGGCGTGGCATCTTGTTGCCGGTGAAGTGAGTAGATTGCGCTTATTTAGGCCAAATTACAATAGATGCTTTAACCTTTTGATAGTAAGGTGCATCAGCAGATGCGGCGTGCTTTTGCTGTCATCCCGCAGGGATCTGACCAATTAAAAAAGGGTTGACTATAGTTTGTCAGTTCCCTACGGAATGACCATTCGGGATGGTAGCTTTGTTGGGGAAAGTGTATTGAATAAAAGGATTATCCCCCCTGACTTGTCCTAAAATAGGTTTACACTAAAAAATGAAATGTGTAAACGATGAAAACAAGGATTATTCAGAAACAACCACGTTACTTTACAGATGATGAACGTCATCAAATGATTAATGAATTTTTATCTGGCAGAGGTAGTAAGCAGTCCATCTGGCGAAAGTATACTGGAGAGCCGAATGAGCACGGCATCATACTAAAATGGATGAGAAAACTTGGGTATACCACATCTGGTAAAGTAGGAATTACTACTATTGCTGTCAATAATAGTATCATGTCAAAGAAAGCATTAACAGAACAGGAATTTGAGAAGCTTCAGTTGGAGAAGCGTATTGTGGAATTGGAAAAGCAGTTAAAAGAAGCAGAGTTGAAGGCGATTGCATTTTCTACGATGGTTGATATTGCAGAGAAAGAGTTTAAGATACCTATCAGAAAAAAGTACAATACCAAACCATAGACGCAATGAAAGATAACTTTCGACACATAGGATTAGCCAGGCTATGTGGATGGTTTGGTGTCAGCAGACAGGCTTATTATCAGAATGGATGGGAAGGAGTATCTACCAGTATTGAAGAAGAGATGGTGTTGCAGCAGGTACTTTGTATCCGAAAGCAACATCGCAGGATAGGTACACGTAAATTAAATGAGATGATGCAACCCTTTATGATGGAACATAATATAAAAATGGGTCGTGATGCACTATTCGCGCTGCTTTCAGCCAATGGATTGCTGATTCGTAAGCGCAAAAGAAGAATACAGACAACCAATTCCCTGCATTGGCTCAGGAAGTACCCAAACCTTGTCAGGGACTTTGTTCCCACAGCCATCAACCAGCTATGGGTGAGCGATATTACCTATTGGAAGGTAGATGATCGGTATGTATATATCAGTTTCGTCACCGATGCATTCAGCCATAAAATAGTGGGTCAGTGCGTGTCGGAAACATTAGAGGCAGCCGGAAGTATTGAAGCGTTGCAGATGGCGCTCTCTGCCTTGGGGGCAGAGCCCCATCCGCAACTCACACACCATAGTGACAGGGGGATACAGTACTGTAGCCAACAATATGTAAAACTGTTGCAGGATTATGGTATACAAATTAGCATGACTGAAAATGGAGATCCATTGGAGAATGCCATGGCAGAAAGGATAAATGGAATCATGAAAGAAGAGTATCTGGAAACATATCAAGTAGACAATATCAAGGATGCAAAGGCATTATTAAAAGAAGTAGTAGAATTGTACAATGCCCAAAGACCACACATGAGCATCGGATATGCCACACCAAATGAGGTTCATCAATCAAATCAGCTAATTAAAACAGAAAGATTATGGAAGAATTATTATCGAAAAAAAACTACTATTGTAAACCAATTGCAGGATTAAAAACAACTGTAAACTTATTACAGGATTATCTAACAAATATGTAAACTTTTTTTAGGACGAGACAGCAATTAGATTTCTCCTTCGTCGAAAAGACGATACATGGGGTTGGGAAGAGTGTGGTGAAAGGGATACTATTATATTTGTGAGGGGATTTAGGTTAAATAACTTTTTTGTTGATTGTAGGGTGGCACTTTAAAATACACGAAGAATAGAAAACAAATAATTATGATAGTACTAAAGAAGAAAATGTCGAATCTGTACGTAACCATTATCATTAACATCTTGTTTTTTTGGGTGCCTATGATGTTTTTTATATGGCTTTATTTTCATGCTAATAACAGGCAGCATATTTCAATTTCATTATTTGCCGCATTATTATTATTTGCAGGTGGCATATATATGATTTATGATCAAATCAGTAAAACTCCCACAGTAGAGTTGGATGATGAGAAAATAAATTTTAATAATAAAAAATACTACTGGACTGATTTAACGAGTATAGATTTATGGAAAACTGTTGGAGCGGGAAGAGGCCGCTTGCCAGCTACAATTCTCACGTTTAATAAAAAAGAAATAATCTATTTTTTTGATAGTTATTACACCAATACTAATGAAGCAAAGAACTTTTTGCAGCAAAAAATTATTGATAAAAAAGAAACAATAGAAGAATCTGTTTTTGATGATGTTAATGAAGAACTAATTAAAAATGATTTCTATGAAGTTTATAAGGGAAACGAGTTTACTTCTCCGGTAGGGATATTTCTTTGGATGTTCTTAATCCTACTATTATATATCATCGTTTTAGGATGGCAAAAGGATAGTATGTTTCTTATAATTTCTTTTTCTTGTTTTTCTTTTTTATGGTTTTTGCTGATTTCTTATTTAGCAAATTATGCAAAGCTTTCAAAGGATTACCTAATTATCAAGAATACACACTTTTTCTGGAAGAATGAAGTTTTCAAGATTTCTAATATCAACGAAATAATAGTAATAGGAAATAATAAGTTAATTAAGATAATTATTAAAGACCTTAATTATAAGCAAGTTCCTCTTGGCTATTTAAAGAAAAATAGATTTAAGGACTTAGAAAATAGATTAGAAGAGTATGGAGTGAAGATTCAAAAGCAACTTTATTATTAATTCTAATAAACTTCCCGAAGGAGGCGATCTATAACTTGGGTTCGTAGTTAAACCAGTTGAAGTCGGCGGGGCTGTTTGCCGGTTTGCCATTGCCGGTGGCATATAAGCCAATCAAAACGCCATTGTATCCGCCCGTTACTTCTGTGCCCAAAAACCTGGTATTCATCACGCCTACTTGTTGCTCGGTGCCATCCTTTTGTTTGTAGAAGAAGGTGTACAGCTTTTTGTCGCCCTTCACAATCAGCTCTGTTGCGCCTGCTTCCAAAGGAATTTCTTTGGTGGTCTGTTGCAGACTGTCCAACACATAGCGCAGGCAAACCACACGCTCGTTTCCTTTTTTACGGATGAAAAAATCGAAGTGAAAAAGGTTGGTCATCAGTAGCGTTAGTCCCGCTTCTTCATTTTCATTTTTGGGATTGAACTCCAGAGAAGTCTTTGCGGTGAAGTTGAAATGTTGCTGCCGCTTGGCCACAAAAGCAGGTGATTCTAAATCGTTTAATGCATATTGATTTCCTTTCAGGCGCAGATATCCTTTCTTTTCGGTGAGGGTATAATTGGTAGAATCGGGGTTGCGGAGATAGACCCAATCGAAGCCTAGTGGCTTATCGAAATCATTTTTGTAGGGCTTATTGTAGGCAGCGGGTTCCTTTTCCAGGTTGGGCGGCGACTGATTTATGGTCTCATCAGTTTGTCCATTGCCATTTACTACTGGCCATTCACCCGTTTTCCATTCTACCGGCGTAAGGCAAGTTTCCCTTCCAATAAAGTGGATGCCGTCTATTGCCGGACGAAAAGCGAGGTGCACCATCCACCAACTACTGTCGGTTGCCTGCACCATATCTGCATGTCCTGTACCTTGAATAATGCTGTAGGCCATGCGGTTGGTGAGGATGGGATTGTGCGGGCAACTCTCGAATGGACCCCAAACATTTTTGCTGCGACTGATGGCGACAGAATGTCCATAGGCAGTGCCACCCTCAGCTGTTTGCAAGTAATAATAACCATCTTTTTTGTACATGTGTGGCGCTTCCACATAGCTGCCGCCACTGCCTTTCCATAACTCTTTTATCTCGGTCAGTCTTTTTCCTGTTTTTATATCTATTTCACTTTGATAGATGGCTCTTGGGTCGGAGGATTTGTGGGCACGATTGGAAATGAAATAGGTTTTTCCATCTTCATCAAAAAATAAAGAAGGGTCAATTCCATTCTGATCTACAAAAATGGGTTCACTCCATGGTCCTGCCGGATTGGTGGCAGTGACATAGAAATTGCTGTATTGTCTGTCGCCACTCACGTTGGTAACCACCATGTAGAAAGTGCCTTTGTTGTAGCGGATGGTAGGCGCATAGATGCCATTGGACGGTTTGGTGTTTTTCAGTGGCAACTGACTAGCCCTGTCCAGCACATTGCCAATCTGTGTCCAATGCACCAGGTCTTTGCTATGCCATACGGGGATGCCCGGAAAATATTCGAAACTACTGTTCACCAGATAATAGTCTTCACCCAC
>CANGFK010000220.1 GCA_947452925.1 Chitinophagaceae bacterium
CTGTGAGACTTCCTCTCTGGAGATAGCACAAAAAGAATTGAGCGATAATGATTATACTTGGGAACAGTTGAAGATTATGCGTATCAAGTTCCTTAGTGTTTACGGTAACTAGGTAACATTGGTTTTGGTGATTTTAAAGCAGTGGGTAATAAGTTGTAACGATTACAATTTATTACCCACTGCTTTTATTACTTAGATTGCTTCGTGCCTCGCAAAGACGATCGCGGAGGTTTAATACAATTTATAGTCCTTTATAACTCTTAATAATTCGGCTACACTCCACGCTTGGGCAATACAACCCTTTGGATGATTGGGCGCATCTGCATCAAAAATTTCAGATACACTTCCCATACAGGCTTCATCTAATGTATAAGCAAACTCAGTAATTACTTCTTTTGCCTGTGACTTCCCTTTAGAACCTTTTATTCTGATTAACGCATCAACATAAGCACCCAAAAGCCAACTCCAAACTGTTCCTTGGTGATAGCTGGAGTCTCGCTTAAAAATACTTCCTTCATAAACACCTACAAACCTTAAATCGGAGGTGGGCAGCGTTCGCAAGCCCACGTGGGTATATAATTTGTCTTCCACAATTTTCAAAACAGCCTTTGCTTCTTTTTCCTCTATCAAAGCAAAAGGTAAGCTGATGGCAAAAAGTTGATTGGGACGAAGCGTTGCATCCGGTACATTGTTTTTGTCTATAACATCGTATAGATAACTACCGCTTTCATACCAGAAAAGCTTCTTGAAACTCACTTTTGCTTGCGCAGCTTTTGCTGCATATTGCGCAGCAGCTTCCGGTTGAGCATCCAGATGCAACAATTCGCTGTAGATGCTCAATGCATTATACCACAGTGCTTGTACTTCTACCGGTTTGCCCATGCGTGGCGTAACCACCCAATCGGCAATTTTTGCATCCATCCAGGTAAGTTGCTGTCCTTGTTCTCCAGCATACAACAAGCCATCCGCACAAGCTTTTATATTGTAGCGAGTCCCTTTAAAATGCCATTCTATAATGTCTGCCAATACGGGCAATATTTCTTTCAGCACAAAGTCTTTGTCTGCAGTAGCCTGGTAATATTTGTATACCGCAATAAAAAACCACAGTGTACCATCTACATTATTGTATTGTGGGGCTTCGTCGTGGTCTTGAAAGCGGTTGGGTAGCATACCCATGCTCACACTTTTGGCAAAGGCATCCAAAATCTTTCGGGCATCATCAAACCTACCTGTACTAAGGCATAGTCCGGGCAAAGAAATCATGGTATCTCTACCCCAATCGGTAAACCAATGATAGCCAGCGATAACTGTCTTTAGGTTTTCGCCTCTTCTAACAATAAACTGATCGGCAGCCAAAACCAGTTGTTTCAGGATATTGTTTTCGGGTTGCTTGTGCAACAAAGTCTTTTTTCGGGCTACTTCTGCTTCAAACAATGCTAGTGCATCCTTGCCTTTCGGATTTTCAGTAGAAATAATAATACCTATCGATTGTCCTTTCTTTAGGTTCACCGAAATTGTTCCGTGGTTTAGTAAGTCTTCTTTATAATCCAAGCCGCGGTTCTTTTCCTCTCTATAATTAAAATGGTCAAACCAATAGGGATGATGCTCATAAGTAGCGCCGGGAACAGAAATGTATATGTTGGACGATTCGGCAAAAGGGTGATTTCTGAAGATGCCATCCGCAAAATCGACGTCCCACCAAAGACCGCTTTCTTTGTTTTGCAGGGTATGATAGCCCCTTGCAGCAATAAGCGGCTGCAGCTGTAAAGTGAATTGTTTGTTGGCTTTCAGAACGGTATAAACAACTAGTGTTGTATTTTCTCCCTGCACCATTGCAATGGTTTTTTGCAGGGTGATGCCATTTATTTCATACGTCCATTCGGGAAAAAGGTCTTTGGTGAACTTAGTAAGAAACTGGTTTCCGTTGGGGTTGATGGCATCGCCAAAATCATTTACACCTAGTTCGAATGTCTGTTCATTAACCAATATTTTCTCCTCTAGTTTAGAAACAAGTACCATCCGTTCAATTGGGGGACGCGTACTAGCCACCAACAATCCGTGGTAGCGACGCGTGTTACAACCGATGATGGTGGAACTTGCCCAACCGCCCAAACCATTCGTCTCCAGCCATTCCAACTGTGCTGACTCGTCAAAGTTTGTGAGCGTTGCCTTGTCTTTTTGAAGCATAGTACTTTCTGTTTACTGAAACATGGGGTTATTAATAATGGTTTTTCTATGGCAACGTGGCGAAGATAATAAGTTTAGATATTAGTTGTTAGTGGTTAACGTTTAGTGTTTAATGATTAATGAAAGCAAGCGAATTTCTACATTAACCATTAATCATTAAACGTTAATCATTTCACTATTCACTGATCCTGTAGGCATCAATTTTATTCATGGCGATGATGAGGGTATTGTTTTTCTGATAATATTTTTTCAGTTCACTGAGGGCAGTGTTGCAGATTATATCCAGGTCTGCTTTCTTTTCCTCAAAAGTTTGTGTGTGGTTTTCGGTCGTCAGGCTGTGTACCAGTTTTTTTATCTTTTCCGATTGATACAACTGAGTGGTGAGGTGAAGCATAGCATAAAATAAAATAAAGTGTTGTTGATTCAGCGGTATTTCTTTATTTCTTTTTTCTGATATTCGGTTACAAAACAAAACGTATTGAAGACCCGAAAAATAATTCAGATACTTAAAATATTGGGGGATGATGGGGTCTTGTGTAGCAATCAGAATGTTTATCAGGTTGAATATAACTGTGTGATTATCAAACTTTTCGGGACCATTCAGCAACGTACACAATATAGGTTCGGGAGGTGTGCTTTTCTTTTTTTTCATTATTTCTTATTTTAATTTCATCCATAAAAA
The DNA here is from genome assembly GCA_947452925.1 of Chitinophagaceae bacterium. Classification (GTDB taxonomy): domain Bacteria; phylum Bacteroidota; class Bacteroidia; order Chitinophagales; family Chitinophagaceae; genus Parasediminibacterium. The sequence continues at coordinate 2,870 of CANGFK010000220.1, forward strand.
AAGTCCCTTGAAAACTTACGCTATAAGGGACTTTTTTAGTTATTAGTGGTTAGTTATTAGTTGTTAGTGTTAAGCAAGCGAATTTTTCACTAACAACTAATCACTAACAACTAACCACTATTTCCTATTCATTCACTGTTATGGTTACAATGGAGCTTACCAAACCCACTATCACATTATTCTTCAGATACCAAATACGATATTGCCTCGTTTCGGGTACGCCTGGTACCAAATTGGGGCGAGGGTCAATAAATTTAGAGCCAGTAACTTCTGTTACGGTAGAGAAAGTGGTTTCCGGTCCACGTTTGCATTCTACCCTTCCGCCAGTTGCTTGGCCTTTCAAAAAACTGCCATGAATTGCAGCTGCATTGGAGGATACTTTTACTTTGGTAGGTTGTGCTGTTGCCCAATCAATGACAATGTTGCTACCAATTATTTTCAAGTCAATGCCCATTTCATTGGTGTAGGCATCATTTGTTTTGATGCTAGCAACCAATGCAGCTATCCATCCAAAAAATCCTGCCGGTGCCATCACGATTGGCGCACCAGCTGGAGGCGTATACACCGGAATTGGCTGTGTGGTAGTACCAATTACTGTTGCATTTAGGGTGTCTTTGTAAGATACAATGGTGTGATAAAAACTTTCTACAGCGGTTACGCAAGCCAGCATGTAGGTAAACATTCGAAGTCCTGTAAGCAGATACAACAATTGTGGGGCTGTAATACCAAGCGTCGCCGCATAGGTATCAACCATTTTTTTGTTAAAATTGACGAGCCATGCAAGACGCAATGCGTCATTGTCGGGTAAATAAAGATTCTTTTTCATTGTAATAAATTTTTAATTGTTTTAAATAAATGGATGATTAATCTTTTTTTGTACGGCGATTAGTTTACCGGAGTGTTTTTACTTCGAATGAGACGTTCTGTAGCGTCCATTTTCTCTCTTTTGTAGAAAATAGCTCGTCAAATTTTGCATTTCTCTTAGAAGATACTGCATATCTGCTGGAAGATATTGCATACCTGCTGGAAGATGTTGCAAATCTGCTGGAAGATGTTGCAAATCTGCTGGAAGATATTGCAAATCTGCTGGAAGATATTGCATATCTGCTGGAAGATGTTGCGTATCTGCTGGAAGATATTGCAAACCTGCTGGAAGATATTGCAAACCTATCAACCAATTTGAACCTTAGAAAGAGCTTTTTTGAACGTAAAAGAGGAAATTTTTTATCTACTGAGTCCGCTAAGAATCCCTTGTAGTACGGTAGAGAGCGGTGAGATAAGCTGAGAGAAAGAAATGGGTGACGTTTATAACCTATGAAATAGTATATGTCTTTAACTCGGTGAATATACGAAGGGGAAATAGTTATAAAACAAATAAACTTTTTTGGGGAGGATGGGTTGTAGGGGCAGAAAATCTTCTGCCCCTACAACATTGGTCGTTTATTGGGGCAGGGCAGAAGATTTTCTGCCCCTACAATTTATGATCTGAAATGAAATTTGTCCTCATTCCATTTTGATGGGTTATTTACAATGTAATCTGCAATCTTTTGATATGATTCCCCATCTCTAATAATGTGTTCATAGTAATTGCGTTGCCAAATTGATTTTTTGGGTTCGAACCGTAGGGGCAGAAAATTTTCTGCCCCTACGGTTTCTGCCCCTACTACTACGGTTTCTGCCCCTACATCAACAATGCCATCCAAATCATTTTGTCTAAACCATTTTGATACTCCAATTTTAAATCCCTTTACAATAGACCCTATTGAACGTGGAATCATTTTTTGAAATTTATTTTCGACGTTCGGTAGTAGGGGCAGAAAATTTTCTGCCCCTACTACGGTTTCTGCCCCTACAACACCCTCTACCCCTACGACACCCTCTGCCCCAACAGTTGTCAATTCTATGATTCCGTGTACATGATTGGGCATAATGATGTGGTGATGTAATATTGCAGTCGGAAAATGAACAGGGATAGTCAACCAACATTCATCGGCATTTTTTCCTGCATCATTCAAAAGCATTTTATCATTTTCTACTTTCCCAAATTGGCAAATCATATTTTCACAGCAGATAGTGATAAAATATAATCCTGCCTGCGAATAATCGTATCCCTGCAATCTGATAGAATGTCGATGATGTATATTGGAATTGTAATTCATGATGACAAAAATTTATTCATGCAATGTAGAACCTATTATTTTAAATAGGTTTATATAATTTGTGTTTAGTGATTGCGTAGGGGCAGAAGATTTTCTGCCCCTACAATAATGGTCGTTTATTAGGCAGGGCAGAAAATTTTCTGCCCCTACTACACCATTTATCCAAAAAAAAATTTTATTATTGCTGCATAAACAAAACAATTTACAAACTAAAAAACGCTTTTTATGAAACTAAAACTACAAAACCTTCTGTTCCTTTTTCTTTTGGGGGCGATGGGTGCAAAGGCACAAGGACCTGTGATAACGGCAAGTGGGTTTAATCCGCAAGTAGGGGATAAAATTAAATGGCAATCTACCACTGCCAATAGTGTTACACCGCCAGATTTAGGTGGAGCTAATAGAGTTTGGGATTATAGTAACCTGAAAGATTCCGGAAATGTTAGTGTAATAAATATTGAATCCCCCATTGGTTTAGAATACGCAGATAGTTTTCCTACTGCTAATATAGCTGTAAGATTTGATACGTTAAATATTGACTATTGGCAAACAAGTAATAAGGGTTGGGGTGATGTTGGCGTTAATACATTTAATTCTGGAAGCATTAGTCTGTATAAAATAAACCCAATTCAAAATTATATTGTTTTTCCAATGAGCTACAAAAAGGTATATACTGATAGTATTTCAATTAATTATAGTTACTATGATGGTACTTCTTGGACATCAAATATTAGCACGCAATACGACACTTTAATTGCCGACGGATATGGTACATTGAAGCTACCTGGAGCAACCTACAACAATGTTTTAAGGGTGTTTAATCATTCAGGTAGTAGTTATGGCAGTAATGGAGGTGGCTCATATTTTTTTTATACAAATGGAATACATTTTCCACTTCTTGTGTTAAGCTCTAATACCGATTACAATAATGGAGTAGAAACTATTACTTCGTGGAGTGCGGAATATTACAAAGGTACTGCCCTTCCCCTCCAAATCTCTTCCTTCACTGCTGCTTGGCAAAACAAAACACCCCATCTGCAATGGTCTGCTGCCAATACAGAGAACACCAAGCAATTTAATATTCAGCGTAGCACAGACAGTAAAAACTTTGTTACCGTGGGGCAAGTGGGCATCAATGGGGGTTCTGCCTACCACTTTCAAGATAATACTGCACCCAACACAACGGTGTATTACAGACTACAACAAGTAGATAAAAATGGGGCGGCTTTC
>CANGFK010000221.1 GCA_947452925.1 Chitinophagaceae bacterium
CAATATGGCTGCCCCAACAAAAGATTGCAGAGTTGTTTGGTGTACAGCGTCCTGCAATTACAAAACATCTAAAGAATATTTTTGAGTCAGGCGAATTAAAGGAAGAAGTGGTTAGTTCCATTATGGAACATACCACCCAGCATGGAGCAATTGAAGGTAAAACACAGGAGACTAAGGTTAAATTTTATAACCTAGATGCCATCATATCTGTTGGCTATCGCGTAAACAGTAGTCAGGCAACAGCCTTTCGGATATGGGCAACGGAAAGATTAAAAGAATACATCATCAAAGGATTTACGATGGATGATGAGCGGCTTAAGAACCCAAATCATATTTTTGGAAAAGACTACTTTGAAGAACAATTGGAACGTATTAGAGATATACGCTCCAGCGAACGTAGGTTTTATCAAAAAATCACCGACATCTATGCCCAATGCAGTGCTGATTATAAAGCCGATACTCACCTAACAAACCAATTTTTTGCTACTGTACAGAACAAGTTACATTTTGCAATAACAGGTAGCACTGCTGCTGAGATAATTTATGCACGCGCAGATAGAATGAAAGATAATATGGGGCTTGAAACCTGGAAAAATTCCCCAAAAGGGCAAATTCGTAAGACAGATGTTGCAAATGCAAAGAATTATCTGGATAAAGAAGAATTGGACAATTTGAATAGAATTGTAACTATGTATCTTGATTATGCAGAATTGCAAGCAAAGAATGGCAAGTTGATGTACATGAAGGATTGGATAACGAAGCTAGATGCCTTTCTACAATTTAATGAGCAGGATATTTTGACCGATTCTGGGAAAGTTAAAGCTGAGGTTGCCAAGGTATTTGCTGAAACTGAATTTGCAAACTATCAACATAACCATATAAATAGTTTTGAAAGCGACTTTGACAAATTAATTAATATAGCCAAGAAGTAACTTCAATAATTAATCTATACCTCAAATAAAAAAGGTGTTGTCCATAAAGACAACACCTTTTTGTATTTAATTTAACTGAGTAGTTTACTCGAATTTCAAGTCCAAACCTAAACCTCTCAACTCGTGAACCAATACATTGAAGGATTCTGGTATACCTGGTCTAGGTATATTTTCACCCTTAACAATGGCTTCATAAGTCTTAGCACGACCGATGATATCATCAGATTTAAGTGTAAGCAATTCCTGCAAGATGCTAGAAGCACCATAAGCTTCCAATGCCCAAACCTCCATCTCACCAAAACGCTGACCACCAAATTGTGCTTTACCACCCAAAGGCTGTTGCGTAATGAGACTGTATGGCCCGATAGAACGTGCGTGCATCTTATCATCAACCATGTGGTGTAATTTAATCATATAGATAACACCGACAGTTGCTTTCTGATCAAAACGCAAACCTGTTTCACCATCATATAGATAAGTATGTCCGTTTCTTGGGATATCAGCCTTCACACACAATTCTTCAATCTGGTCAGTAGTTGCACCATCAAATATCGGTGTTGCGAAACGAAGACCCAATTTCAAACCTGTCCATCCAAGGATTGTTTCATAGATCTGTCCAAGGTTCATACGACTCGGTACACCCAATGGATTCAATACGATATCAACAGGTGTTCCGTCTTCCATGAAAGGCATATCCTCCTGACGAACAATCTTGGCAACAATACCTTTATTTCCGTGACGACCCGCCATTTTATCACCCACTTTCAGTTTACGCTTAACAGCAATATAAACCTTAGCTAGTTTCAAAACACCTGCTGGTAATTCATCCCCGATAGAGATATTGAACTTTTCGCGTTTGTAACGACCTAACTCTTCATTAAACTTAATCGTATAGTTGTGCAACAATACGTTGATATAATGATCGGTTTCAGCCTCACCTGTCCATCCTAGTGGATTAACATTAGCGAAATCAATTGAAGTGATATTTTTTTGGTTGAACTTAGCACCCTTACCTATCAAAGACTCACCAAAGTTGTTGCTTACACCTTGTGATGTTTTGTCCTTTAACAAGATCTGGAGTTTGCTCATCAAGTTCTCCCTGATTTCTTCAACAACAACCTGGTGTCCTTTCTCTACTTTTTCAAGCTGAGCTTTTTCTTTCACCTTGCTGTTCTTGTCTTTTTTAGCTCTTTGGAAGAGTTTCTTATCGATAACAACACCCTCGGTACCGTTTGGAGCCTTCAAAGAAGCATCTTTTGCATCACCGGCTTTGTCACCGAAGATGGCACGAAGTAGCTTCTCTTCTGGAGTTGGATCGCTTTCACCCTTTGGTGTAATCTTACCAATCAAGATATCTCCTTCCTTAATAGTAGCACCAATTCTGATGATACCATTGTCATCCAGATCCTTGGTAGCTTCTTCACTAACATTGGGGATATCTGGAGTCAACTCTTCTTCACCTAGTTTAGTATCACGTACTTCTAATTCATATTCATCGATGTGAACAGAAGTAAACATATCTTCCTTAACTACTTTTTCGTTGATTACAATCGCATCCTCAAAGTTGTAACCCTTCCAAGGCATGAACGCAACCACCAAGTTTCTTCCTAGTGCAAGTTCACCACCCTTAGTAGCATAACCTTCAGTTAAGAAATCGCCCTTTACCACTTTTTGTCCCTTCATTACTGCAGGACGCAAGTTGATACAAGTAGCTTGGTTGGTTTTAACGAACTTAGTCAGTTTATAAACAACTAAATCTTCTTCAAAAGAAACCAATCTGTCTAAATCGTTTCTGTCATAACGAACATGAATTTCATTAGCATCCACAAATTCAACAACACCAGAACCTTCTGCATGTATCTGAATACGAGCATCACGAGCAGCCTTACCCTCTAATCCTGTACCCACAATTGGTGGATCCATTCTTACCAATGGTACTGCCTGACGTTGCATGTTCGATCCCATCAAAGCACGGTTGGCATCATCATGTTCCAAGAAAGGAATCAAAGAGGCACTCAAACCAACAATCTGGTTAGGCGCAACGTCCATGTATTGTACATCCAGCTTATCAAGGATTGGGAAATCACCCGTATCTCTTGATACAACTTTATCTTCTAAGAAGTTACCTTCATCATCTATTGGAGAGTTAGACTGAGCCACTTTTACGTTTTCCTCAGCTTCTGCACTCAGGTAAACTAAGTCTTTAGTATTCACTTTAGCACCAGATACCGTACGATAAGGCGTTTCTATGAAGCCCATATCATTAATCTTTGCGTGTACACACAAAGTAGAAATCAAACCAATGTTCGGTCCTTCCGGCGTTTCGATAGTACACAAACGACCATAGTGGCTATAGTGCACGTCACGAACCTCAAAACCTGCTCTTTCTCTGCTCAAACCACCTGGCCCTAGCGCTGAAATACGACGTTTGTGCGTAATTTCTGACAAAGGATTGGTCTGATCCAAGAACTGAGACAACTGAGAAGTACCGAAGAAAGAGTTGATTACAGAACTTAATGTTCTTGCATTAATCAAATCTACTGGTGTAAATACTTCATTATCACGAACGTTCATACGCTCACGTATGGTACGAGCCATACGAGCTAAACCAACACCGAACTGAGCATATAATTGTTCTCCAACAGTTCTAACACGACGATTGCTCAAGTGGTCAATATCATCAATGTCAGCCTTAGCATTGGTTAAACGAACAAGGTATTTTACAATTTCAATGATATCAAGCTTAGTCAGTACCTTCTTAGTGATTGGATAATCAAGACCTAGTTTACCATTGATTTTGTAACGACCAACTTCACCTAAATCATAACGCTTGTCACTGAAGAATAACTTGTCTATGATACCACGAGCAGTTTCATTATCTGGGGCATCAGCACCACGCAATTGGCGATAGATGTGCTGAACCGCTTCCAATTCACTGTTTGAAGTATCCTTGTTAAGTGTATTATATATGATAGCGTAATCTCCACCTACATCTTCTCTTTGAAGGAATAGGCTCTTTATTTCCATTTCGATAACAGTATCAATACCATCTGAATCAAGGATACCGTCGCGCTCCATTACGATTTCGTTACGCTCGATAGAAACTACTTCACCGGTATCTTCATCCACGAAATCTTCTACCCATGTTCTCAAAACACGAGCAGCAAGTTTTCTACCAATATGTTTTTCTAATTCTTTCTTAGTTGCCGGAACTTCTTCAGCCATTCCGAATAATTCAAGAATGTCTTTATCAGTTTCAAAGCCTATAGAACGCAACAATGTAGTAACAGGGAATTTCTTTTTACGATCGATGTAAGCATACATTACATTGTTAATGTCTGTAGCAAACTCCATCCAGGCTCCCTTGAAAGGAATAACCCTTGCAGAATATATCTTAGTACCATTCGGGTGAGTAGATTGTCCAAAGAACACACCAGGAGAACGGTGCAACTGAGAAACAACTACACGCTCAGCACCATTAACCACAAAAGTACCACGAGGGGTCATGTATGGGATATTTCCTAAGAATACATCTTGAACAATTGTTTGGAAATCGACGTGCTCTTCATCATTACAACTCAAACGTAGCTTAGCTTTCAAAGGCACAGCATAAGTCAGACCACGTTCCATACACTCTTCGATAGAATAGCGTGGTGGATCGATGAAATAATCTAGGAACTCCAATACGAAAATGTTCCTTGTATCAGTAATAGGAAAATTGTCTTTAAACACACGGAACAATCCTTCTACGTTACGCTTATCAGGCGTTGTTTCTAACTGAAAAAACTCTTTGAAAGATTGTAACTGGATGTCTAGTAAGTCGGGTGCTTCAGCTAAATTTTTGGTTCTTCCGAAGTTAACCCTGTTGTTGATAATCGTTGTTGACATAATATTTTATAACCGGTTTGTCTAAAAATCAACTGCCATCATCTGATGAAAGTCCGTCTGAGCTTTGAAAATGAAAGATTTACGCAATACTTTAACTTGTCAAAACCCTACAAATGCTAAAAAATCGCAAGTAAAGGAGTGCAAATGTAGGGCTTTGATTGAAATTGACTACATAAATTTTAAATATTGTTATAAAAACACCGCTGTTGAAAAAGTTATTAACAAGTCTTTGAAGTATACAATACCTGCAACTGTATTTCTTGGATAATTTACCAGCACTTAATCTATTCTTCATTAAATTGACAGATTACTTTACACCCCTATCTGAAATCATTCTATAATATTGCTTATGCTTTCATTAATGGGTATATAACATAATATAGTACATCACATACCTCACCCTTTACTTCACTAGCAGCTTGTGCACGATTATCCCCCCTGTAACTGTTTTACAAGATACCAGATAGACACCGCAAGCAAAATGGGAAATATCAAACCTAGTCTCTACATCAAGAGCAGTTTGCTGCAAAACCGCTTTGCCAGCAACATCTGTAATCCTGATTTCCTTGATACCCAAACCAATTACAGAGACTGTTGCATGCGCTGGGTTGGGGAATAACTTTACACCGTAATTTGGAGGATAAAACTTGAGAGAAACAACCGCAGAGTAGGTGATTCCTCCATTGGTCTCTACACTCTTTATTCGATAGTAGCTAACTTTTGTATCAGCCGTTAAGGAATTGTCGTTGAAAGAATAAGTATTGACAGTTTGTCCGGCATTATTCATTGGTTTCGTTCCAATCAGAAAAAAGTTTATTCCATCTCCACTTTTCTCAATTTCAAAGTATCCTGTTGCATTCAACGCTGTTTCCCAATCCAAAAGCACACCGTCTTTGGAAGCGGACACAATGAACCTATTGAACTTTATTGGAAGCCCCCCAGAATAGAAACAGATTGGGGTAGAAATATTGGAGCATTTGTTGGCATCCGTTTCAATCAATTTGAAACACTGGTTGTAAGTAAAGAAATTGGGCAAGGTATAGGAAGCTGCTGTTGCACCACCTATCAGTGTATCATTTCTTAACCACTTATTGCCAACAGGATAGCTACTCGTCAGAACATTGTTAATCCTAACGATGAGCGGTGTCGCTGGCAAAGGATTTACTCCAATTTGTCTAGGAACAGATGTAGCAATACAACCTCCACCGCTATTAACAGATACTGAATAGCTTCCGGCATCACGAGCAAGATAGGATTGTTTAGTTGCAGCATTTAACAAAACACCATCTTTATACCATTGATTTCCAACATTTTTATTAGAAACTAAATTAACACTATCCCCCTGGCAAATAGTAGTGTTGCCAGACACAAGTATTATAGGGTTTACCGGTTGAGATATGGTGACTGACACACTATTCTTACTTAAGTTACCACA
>CANGFK010000222.1 GCA_947452925.1 Chitinophagaceae bacterium
ATATTCAAATCTTTTTTGATAATGATTTTGTCTCCATCAACAGAAGCATTCAACAGAGGGTAGCGTTTTAATACTTTCACCAAACAATCAATAAACATTGGGGTGAAAGTGATTTTAGTGCCTTCTCTTCTTTCGAAGTCGTTCTTTACACGGTCTCTCCAAAGAACCATGTTGGTAACATCTGCCTCTGCGAAACTAGTCACATGAGGGCTAGTCTGAACACTATCCACCATGTGCTTTGCAATTAACTTACGCATTCTGTCCATTTCGATAATTTCGACATTACCAGATGGATGAGCAGAAGTAGGAGAGGTGTACTTGCCAGAACCACCTTCTGCCAAAGTAACTAAAGGAACAGTAGGTGCAGTAGGTTGAACCATATAAACAGGCACTTTGGGAGCTTGCTCAACTGGTGGGGCTGGTGTTGGGGCTGCATAAGGAGCCTCGACAACTGGGGTTGGTACTTCGGCAACTGGTGGTGTAACAACTATCTTCTCAACAATTGGAGGTGTCTCGATGATTGGTTGTGGAACGAACACTTCCTCAACAATAGGAGCAGTATACACTGGCTCAGCTACTGGTGCTTCGTACACAGGTTCTGTTACAGCATGAACAATGGGTTCAACAATTGGCTGATAAGCTTCGTAAGCTGGCGCCTCAACAATTGGCTCATACTGTGTTTCACTGATAGGTAGGGATTCTGTTGGCGCTGAAAAACTGGGTTGAGGAGCAGGTGCAGATGCAGGTGTTGGCTCATAAGCGGGCTCAACAATAGGTTGTGGCACATGAAACTCTTCAACGGGGGACGGATTATGAACAGGCTCAACTATTTGCTGTGGGTAAATGACTGGTTGCTCAACAATGGGTTGAGGAGCTATGTAGACAGGTGCATCTGCTGCTTTCTGAAGTACCACCTGCTGAACAGGGGTTGGTATTTCAACTGCAGGTTGTTGGTATGCCTGAACAGGAGCTTCTTGCTGTACGTAAACAACTTGTGGTGCTGCGGGAGCAGGAACAAAGGCCGAAACTTTACCAGCTCTTTTGTCTGCAATATATTGGATGATGTCTTTTTTAGAAACACGTCCATCTGCGCCAGTGCCGGGTATCTTCTCTAATTCACTTAAACTTATTCCTTCACTATTTGCAATATTTAATACTAAAGGCGAGAAGAATCTGTTGTTACCAGCAATCATTTTAGGTATATTTTGTGACGGTTGAAAAGGAATACTCTCTTCTAAAATTGGAGGAGGAGATGCTATTACAACCGGTTCTGGTTCAGGAACAAAAACTGGTAGAGGTGCTTCTACAATTGGTTCAGGAATAATTACTTCCGCAACTGGTTCAATTATATGAGGAGCAACTGAATCTGCATTTGTTTCAATCTTGGCAATCACATTTCCAACAGGAACAACATTGTTTTCAGGGTAAAGTATTTCTGTTATTGTTCCTTCAACTGGAGAAGGAATTTCACTGTCAACTTTGTCAGTAGCGATATCTAGCACGGTCTCATCCAGTTTCACGTGGTCACCCACTTTCTTGTGCCATTTAAGTATAGTGGCTTCCATTATACTTTCGCCCATTTTAGGCATTATTAAATCAGCTATTGCCATACAAACAGTTTATTTTTTGATCAATTTAGATCCGTAATACTTATACTCTGTGACTAGAAATTTGCCAACTTACTACAACAAAAAAATGCATTATTAAAGCAATTTTTTGATTAAACAGTATTTACCAATGTTCAAAAGTATATTTTTGGAAGCGAAAGTTGTTCAATGGTTATCCACATAATGTTATTCTAAGCATATTTAGGGCATTTAAGGCCGTTAATTGTATATTTCTATCTCTTGTATGCCTGAAATCGAAGCGTTTGGTAGTTGTTTCCCCTTTTTTTGCAACAGCTATCCATACCGTTCCTACTGGTTTTTCGGGTGTGCCGCCATCTGGTCCCATAATCCCACTCACTGCAATACTGTAGTCTGTATCCATTATTTCAAGCACACTTTCAGCCATTATCTTCACGGTCTCTTCACTCACTGCGCCAACTGTCTCTAGGATACTTTCTGGCACATGCAATACGTTGGTTTTAATACTGTTATCATAGCTTACAACGCTACCCTTAAAATAGGCCGAAGCACCCGGCATAGACGTAATCAAATGTGCAATATATCCACCTGTGCAACTTTCTGCTGTAGCTAGCGTAGCTTTCTTTTCTTTCAATAATCTGGCAACAACAACCTCAATAGGCAAGTCCTCGTCGATCACCAAAAACTCCTTTACCTTTTCCTTAAAAGCCACAAAGTGCTTTTCTAGCGATTCTGTCAACAGTGCTTTGTCATCTCCTGAAGCAGTTAATCTCAATCGAACCATCCCAAAATTGGGCAAGTAAGCCAACTTAATAAAAGAAGGCAGTGCGGCTTCTTCTTCCTTTACCAAATCTGCCAGAAAACTTTCCCCAATTCCTGCGGTGAGTAGTGTGCGATGTTCGATATTGGTTGTTTTAAACTTACTGGGCAAAAGCGGTAACACCACATTCGTCATGATCCATTTCATTTCATGGGGCACACCCGGTAGAGAAATGAATACTTTACCATTCTTTTCAAATAGCATTCCGGGAGCAGTGCCTTTTTCATTTCTCAAAACGGTACATACATCAGGCACTTCTGCTTGTTTCACATTTACTTCTAGCATTGGCCTTTTTAGGATACTCAGAAAGATGTTCTGCACATGTGCCAATGTTTCTTCATCAATAACTAACTTCCCTCCAAAATATTTACATAATAACGGTTTGGTAATATCGTCGGAAGTGGGACCGAGTCCGCCTGTTATGAGTATGATGGAGGCATGTTTACTTTCTTCGTCCAATGCATACCATATATCATCCCACGTGTCGCCAACTGCCATTCTATGTTTTACTGGAATCCCAATCTTATTCAGTTCCTGTGCCATCCATGCACTGTTGGTATCTACAACCTGACCTATCAATAATTCATCTCCGATGGTGATGATAGATGCATAATTTATATCCATAGCTGATTAATTCTACAAGTTCTTTGTTTTTAACAAATCTAACCCTTAATTTTCGTGCAAATTACTGTTGTATAATGAAACATTGCAAACTACTTTTCAGTTTATTTCTCATTGCTCAGATTTCCTTTGCACAATCCGTTACTGAAAGACTTCAGTCTGCAATTGATAAATGGAAATCTGATGCTGATTTGAAACATGCGAGTATCAGTTTGTATGTAGTCAATAGTAAAACCAATGAAGTTGTATTTGACTATAACAGTCAGCTAGGACTAGTACCTGCTAGCTGCCAAAAGATAATTACTAGTGTGACAGCCTATGAATTATTGGGAAAAGACTTTCAGTTTAAAACAGACTTGGGTTATACAGGTAGCATTAGAAAAGGAGTATTGCAGGGGGACCTTATTGTTCGTGGATCTGGCGATCCAACACTTGGTAGCTGGCGATATCCAACTACAAAAGATACTGCTGTAATGAGCGCCTGGACTAAAGCCATAAAGGATTTTGGTATTAAAAAGATTGAGGGGGATGTTTTGCTGGATGGTAGCAGGTTTTCCTTACAACCAATTCCTGGTGGGTGGTCTTGGGAAGATATGGGTAATTATTATGGGGCGGGATGTTGGGGACTCAACTGGTATGAAAACCAGTATGCTCTTACTCTTAAACCCGGTCTGAAAGAGGGGGATCGTACCGTTGTCGTAAAAACGGTACCTGAACTGCAATTATATGGATTGATTAATAACGTTAAGACGGGAAAGCCCCATTCAGATGCCGATGTTAACATTTACTTGCCTCCTCATTCCTCCATTGGGGTGGTGGAGGGTACAATACCAGCTGGAGATTCTTCCACAATTGCTTCTGGTTCTACGCCTAATCCTTATCATCAACTGGGCAAAGTGCTTGAGAAAAGCTTTGATACGGCTCAGATAAAATACAGGCAGACTAGTAATAGCCTAGAATATATTGCCAACAAAAAAGTAATCCCTAGTACCGATTCTGTTTTCTACACCTATCTGTCTCCCACATTAGATAGCATCACCTACTGGTTTCTGCATAAAAGTGTGAACTTGTATGGAGAATCTCTATTAAAAGAGATGGCTTATGCAAAAATGGGAATGGGGAGTACAGAGGCTGGGATTGGTATAGTAAAGAAGTTTTGGGAGGAGAAAGGTATTGAGCGTAGTGCTTTGCGAATAAAAGATGGAAGTGGGTTGAGTACCACTAATAGAATCACGACCAATGCCTTGGTAAACGTGCTTCAATATGCTTATAGTCAAACTTGGTTTTCTTCTTTTTACAATGCACTACCACTATATAATGGTATGAAACTAAAAAGTGGCACCATCAGTGGTATTAAAAGTTTCGCTGGGTACCATACCAGCAAAGATGGTGTGGATTATACAATAACCTTTATTGTTAATGATTTCAGCGGCTACTCATCAGAAATGACTAAAAAGATGTTTAGGGTATTGGATGAATTAAAATAGATAATTACCCTATTTATTTACTTTCAAAATCTAATGCCATTGACCAAACAGGTTGTTTGTTGGTGAAGTCGTAATAGCCAAACAAATCAATGCCTAGATTTTCGTGTAATTTAAGTTTCAACATCGGTCCGAGATAGACAAAGGGAGTATTGAATAACTTAACCTGCGCACTAACACCGGGGCTTATAAAAGAACATTTAGTGTTAAAGGTCAACTTGGTCCAATCATAAAAGAGTTGATTGTTGCCATATTTTACAGGGCGCACCCATTCATTATCACTTTCCAGGTTGTAATTTGCTTTATTGAGGATAATATTATCAGAAAGAATAAAAGCGGCAGTGTCACCAATAGTAATTCCACCCATCATGATATTTTCTACACTACTGTCCCTGTTTTTATGGGAATAACCACCCAAGAAGGTAGTGGTGTTGCTATATTCATAATTGAATCTAGTTTCGAAATATAGATTTTTGTGATAGAACCATAGTTGAGGGGACAAAGAGGGGGCATTGCCATCAGCTGGAATCCATTGAAATGAATGGTAAAGACCGGGTGAACTAATCAGGTGCTTCTCCTGACAAAAGGAACTATAAGCGAAAAATATCAATACTAAAGTCAGGTATTTAGAAGAATAAATCGTCATGTATATTAATGTTTAAATAATTGAATATCATTAATCTACAAAGCATGTATAATAAAATAGGTATTCAAAAGAATGTATGAGAACAATACCACACAAGCCGCGTACCGATCAAACTTTATCTGCTTCTTCAATTTCCCTTCATCATCATTTTTTAAAGATATTATAGATAATGCTATGGTAAGGAACATGTAAACGAAGGTACAATCGTGAATTTGATCTGCCAATGAAAAGGAGATGCTAGATGGGATGTTGGAATCTACAACATACTTGTTACCCACAGCAGCAAACAAACCGCCTAAAGTCAAACCAAATCTTGGGTCAACATAAATAGGTTTGATGAAAAAAGCCATGAATGAAACCAGAAAAGCAACATAACAGCCAGTAAAGAGTTTGAAAAAAAGCGACCAACACTTTCTAGACAGAAAGATGGTGAAATTTACTTTGGAGTAATTACTTTCCCCATTTAGATTGGGATCACCAAAATCTGAGTTGTAATGACTTGTTCCATTCCAACATCTTGCACTGTCCACAATCCATCCTTTCACATCTATATTTTTGTTGAACTGATACTCTTTCTTATCTACCTGCATAATCAAGTTCCTTGTATCTTGTTGTGTTTCTTCTAAGACAATTTCTAACTTTTGATGATCAAACGGATAATGTTCCAGATTCCAGTTTTGATTGATAGTAGCCTTGCAATTCTGCGATGACCAATGCATTCCTTTAATTACTGTATCGCTTCCATTCGAGTATTCATATCGTTTTGCATTGGCTATCTCTACTGTTTGCAATGGTTTCAAGGTATCGTTTTTAAAATGATACCACATCCACAAGTCAACATCATACGAGAAAGTACCCGAGTTAATGTTGTTCAATGTCTTTAAATAAATGCCTGCTGTAACAGTATCCCTTTTGTTTTGAGCTGAAGATTGGGCACCAAAAAGGATTGAAAGTAAAGGGAGGAATAATAAAAATCTAGTTGGGGCTACTAAATATAGTCTCATTCAAATTTAATTTGTAGTG
>CANGFK010000223.1 GCA_947452925.1 Chitinophagaceae bacterium
GATTATAGATGTTAAGCAATTAACTAAAGCAAATATTGTAATTGGCATTGATGGCGAGAAATGGATTTGTACCCACAGACAAAAAACAGATACCCCTTCCAATATCCCGTTATTTCCAATGGCGGAAAGAATCATAAGTAAATACGCTGATAATCCCCAATGTTTAAATAAAGGTCAGCTACTCCCTATTTTCAGCAATTAAAGAATGAATAGTTACTTAAAGGAAATTGGCGATGTGTGGCATAAATAAAGAGTTGACCTTCCACATTGCTCGCCACACATTTGCAACTACAGTTACACTAACAAATGGTGTTCCCATCGAAAGTGTAAGCAAAATGCTTGGCCACAAGAATTTAAAAACCACCCAGCACTATGCAAAAATTGTAGATAAAAAAGTGGGAGATGATATGAGTGATTTAAAAGAAAGGCTAAGAAATAAGGAAGTTAGCGAACCCAAAAAAGGAAAAGTAATAGCACTTTAATCTGTTAAAAAAAGCGTTAGCAAGATTCTATACAATAGGAGTATTAAAACAACACAACACTATGCCAAAATAGTTGATAAAAAGGTAAGTGAGGATATGGGAGCCTTAAGAATTAAATTGGATAAAAAAACGAGTGTAGTTCCTCCAATTAACCTTGTCGCAGTTTAATATTTTGAATATTTAGGTTTAAACTTTCTATTGAATGGATGTTTTCAAAAAAGCTGCTTAAAATCTTATATAATCGATTCTGTCACAGCATGCAGATTCCGAAAAAACATGTATTGGTGTTGATGATTTAGTGGCATATTCAGTACCTCATAATCTCTCAATTAAACACAGATGAGCGCTGTCCTACGGAAATGGCTTATTCCGGATTCATATTTTCTTGAAAATCCTTATTCAGTGTGTACTAATTAAGTCTCAAGCTTAGGCAAGTTTATAGTCTTAGAGTTCCTATATCCTTAACCAAAGAATAAGAATTTGCTTAAGCAAGATCAATATTTACATTCTTTAAATTAATACCTATCAATGTAGACTTGCTAATATGGTAGAAACCTTTATACCCTATTTTAAATCTGTAATGGTACTTTGCCATAGCCTATCTACTCGTTGTTTAAAGGTTGTGTAATAGCTTTGAAACAAAAGATGATAAAAAATAAAAGTAGTATGCGCATTATGTGTTTGATAGAATCTATTATCGAATTAAACATATTCAGTCTGGGGATGTAGGAGAACCATTAACATTAAATTACACACAAAATATAAGGATTAGTGAAGTGTATGGCTTTATGGAGAAGCATGTAGCCTAATTTACATGCTGTCCAAATTATGCTTTTTTTGATAGGATAACAGACTATAAAAATTTCAATAAGCAAAAAAGGAATCTATTGTATAACTATTCATCGGCTTACACTATAATTCACAAGAGAAAAATGAAACTTGGGTTTAATAGTAAAATCGGTTCAATGGCTTATTAGCATGCTTTAATTTGAAATTAATACTGTTCACTTAAAATAAAATATTCATAGAGAGCCAATAAATATTTTTGTCTCAGATATATTGTAATAACATTTAGAGTATTTGTTAAAAAGTTAACTGGAATGAATTACATCGATCTAATTTGTTTTAATACTTATGAGAAAAGTAGCAATAATTATTCTAGCTGTAATTTGTGAAAAAGCTAGACGACTATATTTTATATTTCGAGTGACTAAGGAGCTACTTGAGTTACTTGTTGAGAAAGAATTATGATTTTTGATTAGAATTAGGCAAGTTTTGAATGCAATAAGCGAAAAATTAGCTCAGTTGCATCAAAATAAAACTGGATGAGGACTATCAAAAAATTAATTCAAACAAATTCTAAATGGGTGTCTCAGCATCAAAAAGCAAGAATAAATTCATTGGATGGAATGAGACAAGTTTTGTAATTAATAGTCAATGGGATAAAATAAATAGGGTAAAAATTGTTGTTTCATAATGTCAAATTTATTATATTGGATACAAATTCGTCTGCATTTTTCATACGATTTTGAAACTACTTGAATTCACCATTACTTTGAATATAATTTTATAATAAATGATAATACATCAAACAAATCGTATTAAACATTCAGTTATGATTACAAAAGGAAACAATTCACTTATTGGCATTATTGTTCTCGCAATTTTGTTTTCCCCAATTAAACTATTAGCACAACCTTGTGCTTCTATAAATACGATTACGTGTGGTAATTCAATTAAAATTGATTTCGGAAGTGGATTGGGTGACCCAAATTTCCCGAATGGCGTAGGTACATCAAACTATTATAATTCAGGAAATGGGGGTTTAGAAAAAATTTACAAGTTTGTAGCCCCTAGCACAGGCCTGTATCAAATAAATACAACTTCAGCAATTAGCAACGGTACTAGAGTGGAGTACTTTTGGAAATATGCCGTTAATGGTTGCTCAAATTCAGGATGGCAAGGGCTGGGATATACATCAAGTATTTCTCCCCTTTCAGCATTGTCTTTAACTACGGGCGATTCAATATTGCTATTAGTAAATTCAGAATCAACCTCAGCTTTATCTCAATCTTTTCAGATTAATTGTGCTTTGCCTTTGCCTTGTAATAACATAAGTAGTGTTAGCTGTGGTAGCACCATTGACTTTATAACAACCACAGGATATGGTGACCCAAATTTCTCCAATGGCCTTGGTACATCAAACTATTATAATCCGGGCAATGGGGGTTTAGAAAAAATTTACAAGTTTGTAGCCCCAAGCACAGGCCTGTATCAAATAAATACATCATCTGCAAGTAGCAACGGTAGTAGAGTGGAGTACTTTTGGAAATATGCCGTTAATGGTTGCTCAAATACAGGATGGCAAGGGCTCGGATATACATCAAGTATTTCTCCCCTTTCAGCATTGACTTTATCAACTGGCGATTCAATATTATTATTAGTAAATTCAGAAACTACCTCAGCTACATCTCAATCTTTTCAGATTAATTGTGCTTTGCCTTTGCCATGCAGTAATATAAGTACAGTTAACTGTGGTAGCACCATTGATTTTATAACAACCTCAGGATATGGTGACCCAAATTTCCAGAATGGCGTAGGCACATCAAACTATTATAATTCAGGAAATGGGGGTTTAGAAAAAATTTACAAGTTTGTAGCCCCAAGCACTGGCCTGTATCAAATAAATACAACTTCAGAAAGTACCCAAGGAAGTAGGGTTGAGTACTTCTGGAAATATGCCGTTAATGGCTGCTCAAATACAGGATGGCAAGGGCTCGGATATACATCAATTATTTCTCCCATTTCAGCATTGTCTTTAACAACTGGCGATTCAATATTGCTATTAGTAAATTCAGAATCAACCTCAGCTACATCCCAAACTTTTCAAATTAGTTGTGCAACCCCACTTCCATGCGATGATATTACTTCAATTAACTGTGGAGATACAATTGCTTTTAAAGTTGGTGTAGGATATGGGCATCCTGATTATTATAATGGGGTAGGCACAGGATGTTATAAAAATACTGGAAGAGGTGGTGTTGAAAAAATATATCGCTTTGTTGCTCCATTAACAGGGTATTATCGCTTAGAAACTACTAGCCCAGCCTTGTTCTCTTCCTATGTAGGTTATTTCTATCGAAAATCCAATAATTGTGGTGGTAATGGCTGGAATTGTTTTGGCTATACTTGGACAATAACTAAATTAGACTCTGTTTTCTTAAACTATAATGACACACTACTGGTTTTAGTTAAACCTGAAAGCGTTGGTGGTATTTCACAAAATTTTAAACTCAACTGTGCCACTACTGTTTGTAACATTGTTCCTGTTACTAAAAATACTTCTTTGTCAGGTTGTGGGAGCGTCGTTTATAATGGTAAGACCTATACTAGCAATACTATTGTGAGAGATACGGTAAAAAGTAAATATGGCTGCGATAGTGTATATAATGTAGTTACTGTAGCTGTTACTACTGCTGCCACACCAACGATAAAGATTACTGCTAGTCAAACAAGTTTCACTCCTGGAACGCTAGTACGAATAGATGCAACTGTTACTAACGAAGGAACTGACCCTATTTATCATTGGAAAAATAATGGAACAGATATTACTTATGGCAATTCGATTTCTTTCCCCAATTTGGCAAATGGCGATTCTGTTTGGTGTGTTTTAACGAGTAATTTAACCTGTGTTTCTGCTGCGAATGCGATGAGTAATAAAATAATTTTTAAAACCATTAATGCTATCCCATCCATCACTTCCTTCTATCCGACTAAGGCAAAAGTGGGTGATACTGTTAGTATCAAAGGTTTGAATTTCCGTGATACAGTTATTAATCGTACTATTTATTTTGGAGCAGTAAAAGCTAAAATAATTAAGACTACGGATACCTTAATTAAGGTAATCGTACCTGTGGGAGCAAGCTATAGTCCAATCAGTATTTATATAGATGGGCTGTCAGCGACATCGTTACTTCCTTTTAGCACGCTCTTCTCTGCTGCCAAAAGCTTTCAACCCTATTCATTCGAACCACCTATTGATTCTATTTATGGCAATGATATTTCCGCAATTGCCTCAGGTGACTTTGATGGTGATGGAAAGATAGATTTTTTAGAATTAGGCAATACCTCCATTTACTGTAATCGTAATATTTCTACACCCAAGAAGATTGCATTTGCGGCTAAACAAAAGCTACTTGATTGGGGTGCTATCAAATGGGCAATTAGTAATCCGATTATTGAAGATTTAGACGGTGACGGAAAAAAAGATATTGCTTTTGCTGCTACTAGTACTACATATACCGCTAGTTCTATTTATTATTTAAAAAATAAATCTACCGGTTCTCAAATACTATTCGATACAGCAGTATTTCTGGCTAGTACATCTGGCGGCAAAACAAATTCCTTTGCAGTAGGTGATATTGATTTAGATGGCAGACCCGATATTGCCATTAACCGTCAGGGCTATGTGGATATTCTTAGAAATACCACTGTAAACGGGAAAATTAGTTTTCAAACGTTACAATATGTTATTTCTCCTCCAGGATATCCACTCAATCAAATTAAGATGGCCGATATGAATAATGATGGCAAGCCAGACTTGGTCATACTTGATGTTGATACCCGTAAAACAAAAGTGTATATTAATAATTGTTCAATTGGCGTTATAAATAAATTCAGTCTTCAAGAAACTAAAAGTGATTATGACTTCCTGTCAATAGGTGATTTTAATAATGACAACAAACTCGATATAGCCACCACTACGGGTGGTAGGTTAATTGCCTTGAAAAATCAAGGACTTGACTTATATAGTCTTGCTTTTGATACCACGCAATTTATTTCAGGCATTATATCAAGTGCTATTGAAACGACTGATTTTAATGGAGATGGTTACCCAGATGTTGCAATTTCAGGTTATGTTAATGGCTATAAAGCAGGTGTTTGTTTAATGGAAAATCAACAAAAAGCAAATTCCATAATATTTAGTAATCCTCAGTCATTTCTTTTTGATACCACTATCACTACTAATGTTCAGATTACTGTAGCCGACTTTGATGGTGATGGTATTCCTGACATAGCCTTCGGAAATTCAAATAACAAGACTTTGGGTAAAGTGTCTTTCTTGCGAAACAGAATTAATACGATGTCAATCACCAATTTTAGCCCTTCTATTAGTACAGTAGGAACTACTATTACTATTAAAGGATACCAATTTTCTGAAGTTACTGCTGTTAGATTCGGTGGTGTACCTGCGGCAAGTTTCACAGTATTAAATGATACTACAATTACAGCAATTGTAGGAAATGGTGGAACCGGAACCGTAGCTCTCACAAGCCCTTACAGCACAGTAGCTAATATTGGTTTTGCATTTTGTGCAACTCCAGTTTCGAAAAACCTGACAATCAATGGCTGTAATAGTGTTCTATATAAAGGCGTGACTTATTTAAATAATACAAGTTTTAAAGACACATTAAAGAATGCAAATGGCTGTGACAGTATATTTTATACCATAAATATTTCTATCAATAAGATTACTCCTACTACAATATCAAATACACTTTCAGGTTGTTCCTCTGTAAGCTTCAATGGTAAAGTATACACTAACAATACAACTGTTAGGGATACGGTGAAAAACATTTTTGGATGTGATAGCGTATACAATGTGGTGACAATTACCGTTACTA
>CANGFK010000224.1 GCA_947452925.1 Chitinophagaceae bacterium
TCCATAGGATCATTCTTGATAGGAATACAGCCCACCGTGATGCAACTTCCGTGTATATAAATTTCGCTGCCGGGTTTTACAGAATCACTCAACAGGTTATCGGAAGCATTTGGATAGTTTAGGCCCAATGCCAAATGAAATTCACTGTAAGGTTTAAATTCACTGATGTTATAAAATCCTTCAGGAACCTGATAATCCCCCTCAATTCGCTTAGGTCCCAAAGCACCACTAAGCGCACATACTTTATATGTTTTAAAGAGCTTGAAGGGATCTTTACTACTGTTACGAACCCAAACTTCCAACTGACTATCATATTTGAAGCTTCTGATATAAACTTGCTTTGGTGGCCACTGCAAACCCTTTTGTGCAAACTGATTTTTCAATGAATCTTCTTTGGATTTAAATGCTGCTGCCACCCTTGCATTCGATCGCTGCTGCTCCAGAAAAGTCTGTGCAGAAACGCCAGTAAACATCCATAAAGCCAAAACAAATACTAAAACTCTCATGAAGGCAAAAGTAAGTGGAGAAGGATAATAATTTGCGACTGTAATAGCTGCTACTAATTACTTTTATATATGTCAGCCGCCTTGGTAGCAGCTTGTAGAAGCCCTTTAGCATCTCTGTAGCCTTTGATGGTCAGCAATGGTTTACCATCACTATCTAGAAATAACAATCTGGGATAAGAATTTACACCATACCTTACTTTAACAGCATATCCACGGCCACTTTCAGCATTCACTTTAAGAGGAATAAAATTGGTGTTCAGGTATTTAATTACTTGTGGATCCTGATAGGTTGTAATATCCAACCTCTTGCACCAACCACACCAATTAGTATATACATCTAGAAAAATGGGTTTGTTTTGTGCTTTAGCGGCGGCAATTACATCATCAAAGTTGTCGTTTTCAAACATTACTTTCCCGTAGTCTTGTTTGCCCAATACCCTCACAGGAGCATCATTGCAAGAAAGACAGCAAACGAGAATAAATAGGAAAATGGGCAGGTGTTTTTTCATTTTGTTATTGCACAATTTTTAAGTGGATAATAAAGAAGCTATTCTGATTGATACATCTTAAGACAAATATAGGTTTTAGGAATTATAATCAGCACAATACGAACCTTTTTTCGGAGTAAATTAATGTTCATCCCAGTTATTCATTTACTCAAATAAACCCTGTTTTATTACTTACATTAAGAAGGTGTTTGAGTTAATTATTTGATATTCCTTATGCGGTTTAATATTAACTGTAACTGCGTTAAATTTTTCGCCTTAGGCGTTGGACTATGGCTGCAAAATTTGCCTTGTTCCAATTAAATAAACACTCATAAGTAATTATTAACAATTAACTCAAACAGCTTCTAAAACCAAGTCGCAAAAGTAAAAAGTAATAAAAATCCAACTTTCAAACTCCCTTTTTAGCTTACGCCAACTCCTCACCTGTTGATGCTAAATAGAGGCTATACCAGTCCTCTCTTGTCAGTTTAATTCCGGAAGCTGCTCTGGCTTGATGCAGTCTGTCTATTTTGGTAGTACCCATCACCGGAATAATTCCCGCAGGGTGTGCTAATAGAAATGCAATCAGAATTTGATTGATACCTGTATTGTAGTGTTTAGCTAATGCTGACGCCACCGCAATGATACTTCTGAAACTCGGATGACCTTCATCACTGAAGATACCGCCACCCAAGGGAGCCCATGCCATTGGTGTAATCTGGTGTTTGATACAATTGTCGAGACAACCATTTACAAATGGCATCAGGTGTATGATAGATATCTCCAGCTGATTATACTCAACAGTAACATATCTTTTCAATGCATTGGTCTGCTGAGGCAAGAAGTTGGATACTCCAAACTGCAGTATTTTACCTGCTTGCTTTAGTTGATCAACTGCAACTGCAATTTCGTGAGGATTCATCAAAGGGTCGGGTCGATGCAGCAATAACACATCTAAATAATCAGTTCCAAAATTTTTCAATGACTGATTAACTGATGCTATGATGTGGTCGGCAGAAGTATTATACGATTTTATTCTGTAGGATGGCCTGTTGGCACAAGGCAACTGAATGCCACATTTGGTTACTATCTGAATCTCTTTTCTTAGAAACTGGGCCTCCTTGAGGGCTTCTCCAAACTCAGCTTCTGTGGTGTAGTTGCCATAGATATCGGCATGGTCAAAAGTGGTAATACCCACTTCCAGACAAAGCTCAATCATAGCTCTGTAGTCTGAAGTGTCGAAACCTGCACCCCAAACACCCCAGCGCATACAACCAGCAATTGGTGAACTAAGTTTGTTTGTTGGCAACATAAAAGTAGTTTATATATTTTTTTATACTTCAGGCTCCTGTTGACTCAAACAGTGCCAGCTACCCAATCCCCATATAATATCTGTACTGTCAATGCCCACTACCTTTCTATCTGGAAAGCAGGAAGAAAGGATTGACAATGCTTTATCGTCGTTTTTGTCTCTGTATGTCGGCACTGCCACTACATTGTTTGCAATGTAGAAGTTGGCATAAGATGCTGGCAAACGTTGCCCCTCATATTCTACCGGCGCAGGCATTGGCAACTCCACAATATTCAGTTGCTTTCCGTTGGCAAGTCTCATGGTGTGCAACGCATCAATGTTTTCTTTTAGTAAATGGTAGTTGTCATCGCTTTTGTCAGCTTCAACTACAGACACTACAGTATCTTCATTTACAAAACGGGTTATATCATCAATATGGCCATCTGTATCATCGCCAACAATACCATCACCGAGCCAAAGAACCTGCTCGGAGCCATAATAATTATATAAGTATTCTTCTATTTCCTTCTGAGACAACTGTGGGTTTCTGTTCTTGTTCAACAAGCAAGCAGTAGTGGTGAGTATGGTACCGTTGCCATTGAAATCAACAGAGCCACCCTCCATCACAATTCCGGGATGAAAAACCTTAATATCCAAGGCGCGACCTATCAAAGTAGGAATCACATCATCCAGTTCATAGGGAGGATATTTATCGCCCCACGCATTATATCCCCAATCTACAATTGCTTTCTTTGTTTTTCCATTGGGATTAACTAAAAAAGCAGGCCCATGATCGCGGCACCAGGCATCATTGGTAGGATGCAGGTAAAACTTAATCTTCGCCATATCCACTTCTGCAGCAAGCAAGTGTTTTGTTGCAGAAGCCTTCATGACCTCATTCACCACATTGATGCAAACAAATTCCCCTTCACTCACCAACTTTACAAATGTTGCGTACGGTTGATAGATTGTTTCAATCTTGCCAGGCCAACTCTCTTCTTTGTGTGGCCAGCTAAGCCATGTAGCTGTATGTTTGTGCCATTCTGCTGGAAAATAAAACCCCAGATCCTTCGGCGTAACTCCTTTCATTCTTCAATCATTTAAACGTACCTAAACCCTCAATTACTATATAAACCCTAAACCTCAAAATGCAGTACTTACAACTCTAAACGTAAAACTTAACCCGTATTACTTATTACATATCACTCAAAACTTAGTATTTTCAACTCAGTTGTCCTCATCAATATACCTCTTGGTGATAGGCGCATAGCTGTCTATTCTTCTGTCCCTCAAAAAAGGCCAGTGTGTTCTGTACCGCTCCGATTTTTCTGTATCTATTTCAGTAACTACAGTTTCCTCTTCATCGTGAGACGCTTTGTATAATAATGTTCCAAAGGGATTGGAGATAAATGAACCTCCCCAGAATTTCATATCGCCCTCATAGCCCACACGATTTACGGACACTACCGGAATTCCGTTGGCCACCGAATGAGAACGTTGGATGGTTTGCCATGCATTGTATTGCTCCACATTTGTAGCTTCATCCTGGTGTGTGGCCCAACCGATGGCAGTTGGATAGAACAATATTTCGGCCCCCATCAATGCAGTAATTCTTGCTGCTTCAGGGTACCATTGATCCCAACATATTAATACACCTACCGTTGCATACCTGGTTTTAAATACTTTATAGCCTAAGTCGCCCGGTGTGAAGTAGAACTTCTCATAATAGCCGGGGTCATCAGGAATATGCATCTTGCGGTATTTTCCCAAATACTTTCCATCAGCATCAATGACTGCTGTTGTGTTGTGGTATAGTCCATGGGCTCTTTTCTCGAATAATGAGGCAATAATAACCACATTACATTCTGATGCTACAAAGGATAAAGCATCGGTAGTAGGCCCCGGAATGGTTTCACCCAACAGGAAGTTGTCATGATCTTCTACATCACAGAAATAAAGGGAGGTGAACAGCTCTTGCAAACAAATTATCTGCGCGCCTTTGGCAGCCGCCTCTCTTATTTTAACAATCGTCTTCTGAATATTATCTCCTTTTTCAGCACTACAACTCATCTGTATGGTACCCACTTTTACCAATGCCATTTCTTGCTTATTTAATCAATTAGAATACAAAACCCGTTTATACGCTTGCAAAAATAACAATCTGCATCCAAGGTATATCCAAATAAAAAAAGTTCTGCACAATATTGCTACTGTACAGAACTTTTATTTTATGCTTTTATGCCGAATGAATTAGAATTAATATCTGCTTCCACCGCCGCCATAACCGCCACCGCTGTTTCCACGGTCACGGCCACCGCCGCCACCATATCCACCGCCACGGCTACCGCCGCCGCCGTATCCGCCACCGCCACGGTTTCCACCGCCGCCGTAGCCACCGCCACCACCGGGCTTTTTGTACTCTCTTCTTTCGCCTTCAGGCCTAGGAGTAGATTCGTTTACAATGATTTTGCGACCAGAAAGGTCCAAATCATTCAAAGCACCGATAGCTGTACGACCAGCTTCATCATCTGCCATTTCAACAAATCCAAAACCACGGCTACGGCCTGGGTTGAACTTGTCCATAACAACTTTTGCGCTTACAACCTCACCATAAGGTGAGAAAAGATCCTGTAAGTCTTGATCAGCCATAGACCAACTTAAATTTCCAACGTAAATGTTCATGTTTTTTTTATTAAAAATAAATAATCAACGGCTAAAACAGTAACCAAAAACCCTGAATCATTTACGTTAAAAACGTTCGAGAGATAGTAAACTGACCATTGTGGTTACGAAAGTATAGTATTTAATGAGATAAAAACATTTTTTTTAAAAAAATAAACTAAATATTTATGCTTTTTGTTAAATAAAATGCGTAAAGAGAACAACTTTCGCAAAATCGCCTTTTTACCCTGCAAATTTTGTCATATAGAACCTTTCTTCCATTACTCCACTACCCCATCGTTCAGCACTTTGCTTTTATTCTATCTTCATTACTTCTTTTTGCACCCTGCTTTCACTGTACAAACCACATTCTCTTTGTGCTACAATTACATCAAATTAAGCCAATAAAGATGCAATCAGTGGGGCAATATGGCTTTTTTGGAGGTATCAGTTCAATCTTTTTTTAGATGTTACAACCCTTTCATGCAGAGGTATACCAAAAGGTTCGGCATGTTCTTGCTGTCATCCCGCAGGGATCTAATCAATAAAAAAGTTGTTTACTATTGTGTGTTAGTTCCCTACGGGATGACAATGCGGGAAGCATTTGCTGTTTATGAAAGTATATTTTTTTGGATATTTTTTCCTTTTTCCATTAGATGCTATAAAGAGGCTCCCCTGCTGTGAACGTGAAGAGACGCATTATAAAGCGTCTTTTGTATAAGGTAATCTGTTTATTTGATGCGATAAGACGGATTATAATCTAATGTCGTTTAGTTAAGCATTTGCCACTAATTACACTAATAAGCACGAATGTGCTTTATTGGTATTTATTAGTGTAATTAGTGGCAAACACCAGTATCTATTTGTGCATCTTCCTGCCTTTGAGTCTTTGTGGCTAACTCTTAACTAAACGACATTGGATTATAATCCGTCTCTACAGTTGCGGCAATTACCACAAACCCACCTCCTACTTCTTCTAAGGAAGAGAACCGGCTAGACCATAGCAAAGAAATAAGCGAAGAAAATACCACTAGATTTGTAGTAAAAACAACTTGATTCTTTAACAAATCAAATAGATTTGAAGTAAAAGCAACTTGATTCTTTAACAAATCAAATAGATTTGAAGTAAAAGCAACTTGATTCTACTACAAATCAAATAGATTTGAAGTAAAAGCAACTTGATTCTTTAACAAATCAAA
>CANGFK010000225.1 GCA_947452925.1 Chitinophagaceae bacterium
CTTGGATTACAGGAATTAAGCAAGTTAAAAAGCTTGAACGACCACAGTTGTATATTGAAAATGGAATTCCGAAAGTATTGTTTTGTGCGGTATATGATGGTGAAGATAATTACAATGTGGCCATCCCATTAAAGGCAAATTAACCTATGAATAATGCTAACTTGTTACTAAATCTGTCACAGATTAAATCATTAAAAGTGAAATTATTTCTTACCATCACCTGTATTTGTTTGACAATGTTGAATATAAGTAATGCACAAAGTTTGTTTCTTTTAGCCGGACAGAGTAATGCTTGTGGTATGGGGGATAGTGCAAAAAGTAACCTTAATCATTCTGACAATGCCTTCGAGTACGATGTTCTGCTTAATGAAATAAAGCCACTTAAAGACCCTGTAGGACAAATATGGGAAAACTTAGAGAAAGCAAAAAGAGGAAGTATATCCCCTGCTTTTTCAAAGGCTTATGCAGATATATCTCATCAAAAAGTTATTATGCTTACAGCTGCAAGGGGCGGAAGTTCTTGTTGCATTAAAGCAGATATGAATAATTATGGCACTTGGGATACAAGTGGACATCTTCTCCTTTTGCCAGTTGCTGTAAAGAAAGCAAAAATGGCAATAGCTAAAACAGGATTGCCGTTAAAGGGTATTATCTGGGTGCAAGGCGAACGGGATGCAAATGCTATCAACGATAATAAACAAACAAAGGAAGAATTTAAAGAGGCACTAAAGAGTGTTATTACAAGATTCAGAGCCTCCTTGGGTGACAACATACCTTTCTTTATTGTAAAAACAGGCTATCAAACCGACAGACCCCAAGCTGGTAATGATGCTGTAAGGGCAATGCAGGATGAAGTGGCGAAAGAATTGAAAAATGTTTATGTAGTATATAACGACACAAACCTGTTTATAGAAAAGAAATGGATGCATGATAAAGTTCATTACAATCAATCAGGATTGGATGACATAGGCACTACGATCGCTCAGAAGATTTACAGCATTACTAAATAAACTTAATAGCTAAATTATCTCAGACAAGAACAATTATACAATGAAATTGAAAAGAATAGTGGCAGCCACCATATTTGGTCTAGGACAATTGATGTTTGCTAATGCGCAAACCGTGAAAAAACCCTTATGCATTAGTGGAATTTACCCAAGTTTGGCCTATTATAACAAGGAGGGAGAATGTGGAACAGGGGCAGTGGTACCTTGGGCTGACAGGTTATGGGTTATTACTTATGGGCCTCACATGCCCTTTGGGTCATCGGATAAGTTGTATGAAATTACCCCTGATTTAAAACAGATTGTTCGTCCTGAAAGCATTGGAGGTACGCCCGCAAATAGATTGATTCATAAGGAAAGTAATCAATTGTTTATTGGCCCTTATGTAATTGACGATAAAAGAAATGTACGTGTGATACCTATCAAGGATGCACCGGGACGACTTACTGCTATGACCAGAAGCCCTTTTGACCCTGAACATAAAGTAATCATTGGTACAATGGAGGCAGGTTTTTATGAAATAGATACCAAGTCTTTAGAAGTTAATACCCTGTTTAAAGATGGTAACCAATTGAAGAAGGAAGGTTTGAAACCCTCTTTTCATTCTGGATTGTTGTTGGGGGCACATGGAAAGGGATTATACTCTAGTCAGGGAGTAATTGTGTTTGGCAATAATGGAGAAACGGGTGCAGAAAAATCGCCAAATCAACGAGTACCTGCTGGTTCATTATCTGAATGGGATGGTAAGAATTGGAAATTAATACGTAGAAATCAATTTGCAGAAGTTACTGGACCTGGCGGAATTACAGGTAATGAAAAAAGTACTGACCCTATTTGGGCTGTTGGTTGGGATTATAAATCTATCTTTTTGGCTTTGCGCGATAACGGTAACTGGTCGTTTTATCGTTTGCCAAAAGCAAGTAATACTTATGATGCCGCTACAGGATGGAATACAGAATGGCCAAGAATTAGAAATGTAGGCGATGCCGATAAGCCCAATTATCTGATGACGATGCATGGTATGTTCTGGCATTTCCCCAAGACATTTACGGCAAATAATACAGCTGGTATTCGTCCAGGAACTTCTTATCTAAAAGTGATGGGGGATTTTACAAAGTGGAATAATCAACTGGTTTTTGGTTGTGACGATGCAGCACAGAGTGAGTTCTTAAATAAACGTGAGGCGTTGGGTGGCATTGCAGGGCCTGGTCAATCACAATCTAACTTATGGTTTACAGATGTAAATCGACCTAATAACAATGGAACAGCAAATGCAACAGGGGCTGTTTGGTTGCAAGAAAATGTAAAAGCAAATGAAACTTCTGAGCCATTCCTGTTTTCTGGATGGGAAAATAAAACAGGTTGGCTGAAAAATGATGGCGATAAACAAGTAGACTTTACCCTTGAAGTAGATAAAATAGGAAACAATAACTGGTCGAAACTAAAAACAGTTACACTACCTGCTAAGTCTGCTCAAATGCTCTCTTTTTTACCTACTGAAAAAGGAGAATGGATTAGGGTTAAGTCTGGTGGAGAAACAAAAGCAGATGCATCCTTTGTTTATTCAAATACTGATAAGAGACAGCCCGTTTCGGATGCAATTTTTAATGGATTAGCTACAATTAACAGTCAAGAAACTGTTGGCGGCTTGTTGTATAGTCTCGGTAAGGATAGGCGTTCACTCGGGATTGTGGCCACACAAACTATAAATGGTGCAACTGTTGAAAATGGGTACTATGAAATGGATGCAAACATGAAGATTTCTCCTAAGAAAGATTCATCTGCCTTAAATTTTATCAAGAAGCGTTTAGCGATACCCACAAAAGTGCTAACAGTAGAAGCAGGTTCCTATTTGATAGTTGATGATTTGAAAAGACGCTGGAGATTGCCATTAGGAAATGATGCCTACAAAAACTATATGGACAAAGCCGAAGTGCGTATTTGTAGAGAGGTGGCTACAGAAAGAGATTTGTTTAGTGTAGGTGGTACTTTTTATGAATTGCCTGCCGAAAATGCAGATGGCTATGCGAAGATTCGTCCTATTGCTACCCACAATTTTAAAATCAATGATTATGTTTCTTACAGAGGATTATTGGTGATGTCTGGTTTGGAGAGTAACCCTGAAAAGAATGAACACATATTTCAGTCGGAAGATAAAAAGTGTAGTGTTTGGGCAGGGGCAATTGATGATTTATGGAAATTAGGTAAACCTGTCGGACATGGTGGACCATGGATGAATACAGAAGTAGCAGCCAATACACCTTCTGATGCTTACCTGTTTAGTACGTATGATTCTAAAACACTCACACTGTCACATAATAGTAATGAATCAGTAAAATTCACGATTGAGTTCGATCCTACGGGAGATAACTCATGGATAAATTATAAGACCGTAACCGTAAAACCTAAGGAGAAATTGGTGATTCAGTTTCCCAAAAATGTTCAAGCAAGGTGGATACGTTTCGAAACAGACAAGGCAGTGAATGCTACTAGTTGGTTGGAGTATAAATAGTTAAGACAATTAAAGCACCATGAACAAGTTTTTTCTTGCGTTCCTAATAGCATTTACAGGGATTTTTGGTAGCGTCTATGCGCAATCAACAGTCTTTTCTGCTACTCCCAAAATCACTAATAAAACAGTACCCCTAAATACAGTTGCCACTAACATTACCCTAAAAAAAGGCTTGACCTTTGGCGGTCGTTTTGTTGCTGGAGCATCTTGTGTTCAAGCCCCAAGTCGTCTTTTTACCGATTCGCTCAATTCATTCAGAAGAGATTCTATTCTTTCTTCTTTAAACAAAACTGCTAGCCTAAGTTTTGGTATTCTGGCAAAAGCTGGTTATAAGTTACAAGTAGATTCTATTACTTGTCAAGTGGCAGCAAACCTGCAAGGGGTAAAATATAGGATGGCCTTTTCTGTAGATGGCGGCAGTACTATTAATTTTATTGATAGTGATTTTGTTGTTCCAGTGTCAAATGCTTGTTCATCCATCAATATCCCGTTTCAAAGTGCTGTTTGCAATTATTTAATTCAGCACAACCAATCTTTTATGGGTTATTTGTACTTCTTCAATGCACCATCAAAGGCTGAGATAAATGTGTTTAATGTATCGGTAATTGGTTGTGCTCTGCCATTGAATGCAAATAAAGATTGCAATGGAAATGATAATGTATGGTTGAGTTCGCCGCCTATTGACAAGTATAAATTGGTGTACACAGAAGATTTTACTAGTGGTACTACCCCAACTAAAATCAATACTAAAAATTGGGTAACCCGTGGTTACGGTGGTTTTGGTGGTTTAATGAAGGATACTAATGTTTATTTAGCCAACAATTTACTTCATGTTAAGTACACCAAGCAAGACACCAACTATATTGGGGGAGGTATCCAAAGTTTAAATCAATTTCATTACGGATACTATGAAACTTACATGAAAGCCTATATCGGTGCTGCTAATTTTCACCAGACCTTTTGGTTAATTGGTGCCAATAATAACTGGCGTAAAGATTCTTTGCCTGTAAATAATAGTCAGGTAGAAATAGATGCTTTGCAGATGGATTCTTACATTTCTAATCCACCTTTTGCTTCGTATTTTAAAGCTACTAATCAGTTTGCTATGTACAATCATGCGCCTGTGCCTTTATATGCCGATGCCTTGCCTTATGTGGGTGAGTCGGGTTCGGGAAATGCTGCGGTGTATGATACTGGATGGATAAAAGTTGGTTTAGAATGGTTGCCCGATAGCATTAAATTGTATTATAACGATACGCTTCGGCAGTTGTTTTTAATACCAAAACCTTGGCAGCATCATGCGCAATTGGGGGTTCAATTTAGTGGACTGCCTACGCCGCATGGATACAGTACCTCGATGACGGCTAATATGTCGTGTCCCGCAGGTGCAGAAATGTTGGTAGATTGGTTTAAGTTTTATGCTCCAAATATCGCCCAAGCTAATAGGGATTTTATAAGTGAAGGAGGTTTCGATTATGATTTGAGAAGACAGAATTTGCATCGCCCACTTTGTTGGATAAATGCCCAAAGCTTTGATATAAATGGAGCCGTTGCAAAGTTTGATACCATTGCTACATCAGTTGATGCAGTGCTTTTTCATACTGGGTTGGCTAGTTTAAAACACTACCATACCAAGCCATATATAACGGCAACTAGACAGATTTTAAACAATATTGCCAATGGTAAATACACCCTTTCTGCTTGGGTTAATTGCAGTGGTGGACAAAATGTTTGTCAGATGCGATTGCTTTCTGGTGGTGTTCTTTCTGCCAATAATATTGTTTCTACTAAGGGCAATTGGGTATTTCTATCACAGGATGTTACTGTGCAAAATAATAGGGCTGTTGTTGAGTTTTATTCGGATGCATTAGCCAAAAACTCCTTAAATATTGATGATGTTTCATTGGTCAGGCAGGCCGATGCCGTACTGCCCATTTCACTTTTGGATGTGGAGGCGAAAAGTTTGGGTAATGATGTGTCACTTAGCTGGCATGTTTCATCTGAAAAAAATAACGCGAGTTATGTGGTGGAACGGAGTGAGGATGGGAGCGATTTTTATCAGATAGTATCCATTAAATCAGAAAAGAAATCGACTTATAGCACAATTGATCGTGCATCTTTCCAAAACAACCTCGTTTTATACTACCGTATTAAAGTGGTTACTACCGATGGAGCTTCTTTGTATAGCAAGGTGGTTCGTGTAACGAAGAAAGGTATCAATACGAATATATTGCGCTTATACCCCAATCCTGACAGAGGTATTTTAAACGTTTCATCGCCACTTATTGATAGTAATAAGCATTACAGCATAAAAATTAGTTCATTAAATGGTAGACTGGTGTTAGAACAAAAGCATATTGTGCCAATAGCAAATGTTTTTTCAATTAATACATCGCAGTTAATTGCGGGCTCTTATTATCTGGAAGTGGTAAGCGACAAGGGAGACCGATATATTGAAAAGTTTGTAAAAGAATAGATGTCCATTGCTAGGCATGCAACCTTGCCGACGACCGTCAGCAACCCAATCGTTAGGCATGTAACCTTGCCGAAGACCGTCGGCAACCCAATCGTTAGGCATGCAACCTTGCCGCTTATCGTCGGCAGCCTTATC
>CANGFK010000226.1 GCA_947452925.1 Chitinophagaceae bacterium
AATAGAAAAAGTGGCTTTATGAAAAATATAACTTGCTTGAACAAAACAATTTTACTGCTTATAACAGGATTGTTATTTACACTAGGTAGCCTTTCAGCACAGGTAATTAATGAGGCATTTGAAGAACCAGAATGGCAGGCTGCAACTGCAAACGCCAACAACAATAAGAGTACTTCTGGTTCTGTTGTAATTGGGCAAACAAGTGCTAGCAGTACTTTGACTTACTATTTGGCTCCAACAAGCACTTCATCCTATTCCTTTACCGTGACAACTAATGGTGGGGGAACAAAATCTTCCAAATCAACCAGTACCCTTACTGCTACGGCGGTGAATACGTCTCCCAACTCAGGTACCTGGTGGTATTCTAAGGGCAATACCTCTAGTGACAGCCGACTACAAAGAGTACGTTCAGCATCTCATTCCTGGCAAATTGGCTCTGGTGGCTACTTAATAACGCCTATCATTCAAGCGGGTATTGCTACTGTTACTTTTTGGGTAGCCCCAGGTGATAACTTTTTTGTAGGTGCAAATACTGCCACTGCAAATCCAGCTCCACAGAATTACAATAGTTCATCCACCAACAATGGATATACATTTGGCGTAAGTACCTATCCAGCAAGTGGCACATTAGGGACATCCTACATGCAATCATTCAGCTATTCAACATTTGTAACTACACCTTCACAACTTGGTTTTTTTGGTATTGGCGGCAACATCTATATTGATGATATTGCAATAAGTGTAAATCAAGGCACACAAGCGAGTGTATCCACAGGAAATTATAGCTCCCTCACTTATACCAGCGCAACTGTACCCGGCACAATTACAGCCAACGATCCTGCTCCAAACGCTCTGGTAACATCCAGTGGTGTTTGCTATTCGGCTACAGCAACTCTTCCAGACACTAGTAATAGTTACACAACTGATGGTCCTAGTGGCGTTACTTCCGGCGAAATATTAAGTACAATTACAGGGCTGACTCCAAACACACATTACTGCGCGAGGGCTTATGCTATCACCACAGCAGGCATCATTTATGGTAGTACAACAACCTGTTTTACAACATTAGCTTCAAAAGCGCCAACCCTCACTACCATAGACGCAACAAACATACTCTCCACCAAAGCCACATCTGGCGGTAATATATCTGATAGTGGTGGTGTTGCAATTTTACAAGAGGGTGTTTGCTGGAGCACTACTTCTGGTGCCGAAACAGCTACCTCAGGCAAAGATTTCACTAATGATGGCACATCAGGTACTACTTTCAGTAGCCTGATAAAATCATTGCAGCCGTCTACAACCTACTATGTAAAAGCTTACGCAAAAAATAGTATCGGACTTTCTTATGCAAGTAATGAAATAAGTTTCACAACAGCAATTGCCGGACCTACCATTACTGCCTCAGTTGAAACATTGACATTTCCTACTGTACAAATCAATAGTACTCCTAAAATTTTAAGCTTCAACTTGTCTGCCTCAAGCCTTACACCAGCAGCAGATTCAATTACAATCGCTGCTCCATCAGGCTTCTTGGTATCCACCTCGGCAAACAGTGGCTTTACAGACTCTTTATTAGTTCCATACAGTAGCGGGACTTTGACCAATACTAAAGTCTATGTGCAGCAAATTACAACCAGCTATGCATCCAATTCAGTGGATTTACTCCTTAGTGGCGGTGGGGCACAAAATCCAAATATTGACACCATTCTTTTAGTAGACAATATTGTACAAGACCCTAATGTTCTTACAAACCTAGGAACAGATTTTTGGGTTGGTCATGGGTTGGAGGAACATATGGTGGCTAAAAATGGTTATGGTCTGCAATTGTACATTGCAACAGGCGCACAGTCTGCTACTGTGAAAGTTTCTATACCGGGCATCCCTTCATTCGCACCAATGGAGTATACAATTGACCCTAATACAGTACAAATAGTTTCTGGCTTCCCAACAGGAGATGCAAGTGACCCAAAGAATGCAAAAAAACTTGCTGATGCTAGATTATATTATACCGGATTGAGTGACAGAGGAATACATGTTGAGGTAACTAACAATGTCCCTGTAGCTTTATTCTTGTATGATTATGCTACCAATAACTCTGCCGGGGGTAGTATGGTATTTCCGACAAACACCTGGAACTCATCTTATATTGTACAGACTTATGGAGGATCTGCTTCAAACACCGGTATACCAAATACCTATTTCTTTGTTATGGCCAAAGAAGATAATACAGTTGTCACATTCAAGCCCACTGCCCCTATTCTTGACTCTGTTTCATCACCAGTTATTACTGGTAAAGTTGGAGGAACAATCGCTTATGATGTGAATACTTCTACTGGATATCAGGTTACACTAAACAAGGGACAGGTATTTAATGCAGTTGGTTTGGTAGATGCTTCTACTAAAATAAGTTACGACCTCACGGGTACAACAGTAACCAGTGATTGTAATCATCCGATTTCTGTTTTTGCAGGCAACAGTCGGACTTTAATAAATGCACCGGGTCTTGGTTGTACCCCATCTCAAGGTTCAGATAATCTGATTCAACAAATGTTTCCAAAAGTAGCTTGGGGTACTAAATACCTGACTGTACCTACCAAGACAATGGAGTATAATCTATTTAGAATTGGCGTACAGGATACTGCCACAATTGTAACGGTTGATAGTACAGTTCTGGACAAATCAACTTTGAATACAACAGGTTTATATTACGAAATTGAAGGAAATACTTGCAGGAAGATTACAAGTAACAACCCAATAACTGTAACACAGTTCATTCTTCCTGGTAAAGCATGCGCCAACGCAACAGTGGGAAATAACGGTACAGGCGATCCCGAAATGATTTTGCTTAGTCCTGTACAACAATCAATTAAAAGTACAACGGTTTATACCTCAGACTTTAAGAATGGTTCCGCAGGAGGCGCTTACATAAACGTAGTAATACCTACTAAGGGTGTTGAAAGCTTTAGGTTGGATACTGCACTTAATCCCACTCAATGGGTTGATACGGGCGCAAGCAGTTATCTGGTTGATTCTTTTGGAATAAGTCATGCTTATTATCCAGCCGACACGCTGATACCAATTGCAAAAGCTTTCAAACCTTTCACACAGGATTCCAGCTATTCATGGGCTAAGTTTTTTGTAACTTATCCAGCCGTACACACACTCTCCTCAAGTGTTGGGTTCAACGCAATTGCTTATGGTGTAGCAGATGGAGAAAGCTGGGGATACAATGCAGGCACCTCCATACAAGATCTTACGGCCATTGTAACTGCGAATACCCCTTTTGGAATATCACCTTTTCCTATTACTTGTAAGGGCAATAGCACAGGTATAAATATCTCACTCCCATACGATCCAACCAAGGTGAGTAGTATCCAATGGGTATCTGCGAACGACCCAAGTGTTACCCCATCCAATGATACTGCCAATGGCAGCATACTTTCTACGGGAAGCTTTGTGAAAGATGGTATTACCTATTATACATTCAAATCACCAAAAAACTATACGTTTGATAGTCTTGGTTCATTTAAATTTACAGTAACTGCTTACGGAACATTTACCAATGAATGTGGTGGCTCAAAGACTTTTGATGTAGTGATGAATGTTTTGAGAGATACAACCAACTTCAGTTTTGCACCTATTTCTTGTGGAAGTGCAACCTTTAAGTTTAAGGATCTAACCCGACCTATTCAAGGAGATACAATAACTAAATGGCAATGGGCATTTGGCACTACCAATAAAGATAGTAGCTATATACAAAACCCAACCTTCACCTTCCCTGCATCTGCAACTTATCAGGTAAGACTTCGTGCTATCAATAACATTGGTTGCTTTACAGATACCATGAAAAAGGTTGCCGTAACTATTCTCGCTCCACCAGTTGCCGACTTCAGTATGCCAGCAAGTATTTGTATCCCAACAGGTGAAGTTCAATTTATCAACAAGAGTGACACTGCTGTTTCAGGTAAACTAACCTACCAATGGAATTTCGGTGATGGAATTGGAAAGAGTACTAGCAAAGATCCTGTTTACACTTACACAGCTCCAAATACTGCTGGCTATAATGTAAAGCTAGTTGCGACTTCTATAATTGGATGTAAAGACACTGCTTCACACTCATTAGCTGTAGAAACACCTCCTGCTCACGCTACCATCACTTCATCTTCCACTCCTTCCAATACAATATTGGCAGGACAGACCATTACCCTGACGGGTGATATTGCAAATGGTATATGGGTTAATACAGATAATGCTGTTGCTTCTTTGGATAGCTTGGCTAACACAGCAAAAGTCAAAGGGCTGACAAAGGGTGAAGATGTTATATTGTACATTCAACCGTCAAAAGTTTGTAAGTCAGACACTGCCACTTTCACACTAGAGGTTATACCAAGTGATGTCTTTATACCAAACCTATTTAGCCCTAATGGTGATAGTCACAATGATGTTTTCTTTGTGAGGGGAAGTTCTGCTCTATACAAAGAAGTTCACTTATGGGTATTCAGTTCATGGGGCAATCAGGTATTTGAATCTAAGGGGGCAATTGATAACGCTTCAAATGGTTGGGATGGTACGTATAGTGGCAAGGAACAACCTACAGGTGCCTATGTTTATGTAGCAAAGTTGACCAAAATAGATGGAACTGTTGTCACAAGAAAGGGTTCTATCACACTGATAAGGTAGCAGTAAATGAATGTTTTAATTATTGGTTAAAGAATAGACTTTTAATAAAAGGAAAAGCGGTCTAAAGTAGTTTTACAAAACTCTCTAGATCGCTTTTTTATTCTAATAACAATGAAACGTAAAATATTTTATATAATACTTTTCCTTTTTTCCACCTGGCTTGCTCTAGTCACTTGTAGCCATCCACAATGTTTCCCGCCTCTGTCAGTTGTGTATGGTGGCGACATAATTTGGGCAGGTATGTTTGTATTCTTTCTTCGGATATTCTTTACCAAGCCACCACTATGGAAACTAGCGCTCATCAACTATGCGTTGGGTGTTGCCGATGAGTTATCTCAACTGAACCAAGGTCCCTTTATGCTTTACCTGCGAAGCTTTACTTTGGGCAGATTGATGCTTGGTTTCGGCTTTCTATGGAGTGATCTAGTGTGTTATGCCATTGGTACTATCGTAGGATGGGGTATTGTATATCTTGCGGAAAAGTATATGTTTCCAGAAACAATTGCACTTCATACAAGAGCGTTGCCAGAAAGAAACTAGGTCTATTAGCGACTTGAGCAGATCACTTTTCTAGTTTGTTCATCAATTACTGTGATGATAATTTTGAAGGTATTATCTGCCAATAGTCCTTCTGCTTTTTCGGGCCACTCAATTAAGGAAAGCCCCGCATTGGAAAGAGCCTCTTCAACCCCAGCATTGATGGCCTCTTCCTCATCTTTCAACCGATACCAATCGTGGTGATAGATTGTGCCAACTACCTTACTTTTATATTCATTAATGATAGCATAAGTAGGGCTACTTACCGCACCATCTACCTCCAGATAAGTGCACAAAGCATGTATGAGCGTGGTTTTACCGCTCCCCATTTCGGCATAGAATACCCATTGTTTGTATTGCTTCCCGGCCTCCCATATCTGTTTTGCCACAGCTTCTATTTCTTCTAGTTTGAAGACTACTTCCATGAGGCGAAGATAAAAGGATGTGTGGATTTTGAAAGAAAGCTATATTAATCTAAGGCTGATAGATCAGTTTCCTTGAATGCCAATTCTAATTCACCTCACCAAAAGCAAATCTGCTAGATTTATCAATTAAAAAGTGCAGCGCCACCCCACGTAGGAACTGCACTATACTGTATGCTTGATTTTGGTTTTTGAACAGATTTGACAACTTTTAAAAAGTTGTCAAATCTAATTATCCTATTTTGCTTACAGCGCTCGGTTAGATTTCTCGTGCCTCGATATGACGCGAATTTCTAACTGGATGAAAACATCGAAAATCAACCTGTCAGCCTGAGCTTGTCGAAGGCGGGATGATAGGTGTAAACCGTTTGCGCTTCGACAAGCTCAGGCTGACAATTATCTTGATTTTTCATGTGCTTGGGAATGTCATTTACATTCGAAATGACACAAATTAAGGTAAGCCAACAGTTGCTATTTATGATGAG
>CANGFK010000227.1 GCA_947452925.1 Chitinophagaceae bacterium
CAGAACTACTCCATACACCGCCGGGTGTGCCATCTGTTAAATGAATGGATTGATTGAGGCAAACCGCGTTATTGCCCGAAATTGTATCGATGGTATAGCCATAAACAACGTTCAATTCCAACTTGGCAGTACTGTCACAACCTACGTTATTTGTGAGGTGTGCGGTATAAGTTCCGCTAGTATTGTAGCTCGTTCCATTGAAAATATAAGTACTTCCACCACAGATGGTTACTCTGGTAACCGAAGAAGTGGTGTCCTTAATGTATAAAATGAGGTAAGCCGCACTGTCACAACCAACGCTGTTGAGGAGATGTGCGACGTAAGTGCCAGCTGTGGAATAGGTTGTGCCGTTGAAAGTGTAGGTGCTTCCCGGGCAGATGCCTATTTTAGAAACTGACGAGGTAGTGTCATTGATAGTCAGAATTAGATTGGCAGTACTATCGCAGCCAGCATTATTGGTAAGGTGAGCAATGTAAGAACCTGCAATTGAATAACGGCTGCCATTGAATGTATAACTGCTACCCGGACAAATACTAGCCTTTGTTGTAGAGGTAGTGGGGGTATTGATGGTAAGATTCAAGGTAGCTACATTGTCACATCCAACTGCGTTTGTACTGGTGTAGGTGTAAGTGCCGCTTTTGTTGTAGGTAGTGCCGTTCCAGATGTAACTGCTACAAGCTTTTATTGTTGTGGAAGTAGTTGTGGGCTGATTGATAGTTAGTATTAAGGTCGCAGTACTATCACATCCAAGTGAGTTTTTGATGTTGTAAGTGTAGATGCCGCTCTTTATGTAAGTAGTGCCATTCCAAGTATAACTAGTGCAGGCAGAGATACTCGTTGAAGATGTTGTTTTGTAGTTGATAGTAAGATTGAGGGTGGCAATACTATCACAGCCTAGTGCGTTTTTGGTTGCATAAGTGTAGGTGCCGCTATTGGTATATGTTCTGTTATTCCAGAAATAGCTACCACAAGCCGTTACGTCGGTGGATGAAGTGGTGGGATAGTTTACGGTAAGCTTCAGTCGGGCAGTATCATAACATCCTTGTCCATTTTTGGTAAGGTAATCATACGTTCCGCTAGTGGTATAAGTAACCCCGTTCCACGTATAGGTACTACAAGCGGTGATGGTGCTCAAGGTTGTTTTAGGGTTATTGATGGTGAGTTTCAATGTAGCCGTGCTGTCACAACCTTTTGCGTTTGTGGTGGAGTAGGTATAAGTCCCGCTCTTTGTATAGCTATTGCCATTCCAACTGTAGCTGCTACAAGCAGATGTTGTGGTGGTGGAGGTGGTTGGATTGTTTATTGTTAATACCAATGATGCTGTGCTGTCACACCCCTTTGCGTTTGAAGTAGTATAAGTATAAGTTCCGCTTTTGTTGTAGGTAGTTCCATTCCAAGAGTAACTATTGCAGGCACTGATGGTGGAAGAAGATGTTGTTGTATTATTTACAGTCAATACTAAGGTCACCAAACTATCACAGCCACCACTAGTTTTTAGCGTTGCAGTTTGGGAAGCAGCAGCATTAAAGGTCAATCCATTCCAGGAATAGGGAAGTTTAGCTGAGCAGATGCTTAGATTGGTAGTAGACGTGATTGGAGGAGAAAGTGTTAAATTCAATGTGGCTAGACTATCACAACCACCACTAGTTTTTAGCGTTGCAGTTTGAGATTCTGCTTTGGTAAAAGTTAATCCGTTCCATGAATAGGGGAGTTTAGCAGAGCAGATGCTTAGATTAGTAGTAGACGTGATTGGAGGAGCAATAGTCAAATTCAGCGTTGCCAAACTATCACAGCCACTATTGCTTGTTAGAGTTGCCATTTTAGAACCTGCAGCACTAAAAGTTAGCCCATTCCAGGAATAGGGGAGTTTAGCAGAGCAGATGCTTAGATTGGTAGTGGAGGTGATTGGAGGAGCAATTGTCAAATTCAAAGTAGCCAGACTATCACAGCCAACACTGCTTGTTAAGGTTGCCGTTTTGGAACCAGCAGCATTAAAAGTTATTCCGTTCCAGGTGTAAGGAAGTTTAGCGGAACAGATACTTAAGTTTGTAGTAGAGGTTAACGCATTGGTGACTGCCAAAACAAGTGTCGCCGCACTATCACAACCTACACTATTTGTTAGATGGGCAGTTTGTGTTCCGGCTCCGGTAAAAGTCAATCC
This sequence comes from Chitinophagaceae bacterium, assembly GCA_947452925.1. Lineage (GTDB taxonomy): Bacteria > Bacteroidota > Bacteroidia > Chitinophagales > Chitinophagaceae > Parasediminibacterium. The sequence goes on from CANGFK010000227.1 coordinate 2,162, forward strand.
ATTCCAGCTATAAGGTAATCCACTAGGGCAAGTCGTAATATTGGTAGTAGAATTACTTTTTGCTTTGACATTAAGTACAAGCACATCGGTGCTGTCACAGCCTAAGGTAGTAAGTATATGATCTGTGTATTTACTAGCAGTGGTATAGCCGACTCCGTTGAAAGTATAGGTGTCGCCAGCGCAGATGCTAGCATAAGTTACGTGACTGGCAGTGTCGCCCACTTCAATCGTATTGCTTGTATCTACTAATCCAGAAAAGTGCGTGATGACTGCATAGTAAGTTCCTGTTTGTTTGGGTTTGTAAGTAGTGTCAATAGTAGTTAACCATGCTTGCACGCGGTGGTTGCCATAATCTGCTACATATATACTTCCATTCTTTCCGATGGCAATACTAGTTGGAGAAAGTAGTGTGTTTCCACTAGAGCTGCCATTATTCATTATGATTCCACTGTTTGAACCTTCTTTCCATTTTAGTAGTAAATTTTGTTCTGAACTTCCAAGCTGGGGCAATCCAAAGATAAATGCTGCTGCATCATTGGTGGCTGTGATGTACATTGTGTCTGTATTCTCATCAATTTTTATATCAGTAGGATAGGCTAGACCCTTCGGACCAGCATTAGATAAATCTGCGACTACTGTTCCTGTACTAGCTCCTTGTGCCCATTTTACAATACGTGTATTAAGAAAGTCTGCTACGTAGATATCTCCTTTTTTATTAACATAGACGCCTGTGGGGTAGGAGAGGTGGCTAGCATCAGTTCCTGCGCCTCCTGCATTGCCTGCAACCAGAGTCCCTGTTGTTGCCCCTGGCGCCCATTTCATTATCCTGTTACAAATTGTTGGGTTATAAGTAATGAAAGGAATATTCTTTGGTGTTCCAGCATCCGTTGCATATATATTAGAATCAGCGTCTACATATATTCCATTTGGGTAGGCTAAGTTTGATGCACCATACGTACCCGCACTTCCATTTCCTGCAACTAAGGTTGAAGAAGCCCCATCTATTAAGAATTTTTGTACCTTATGATTAATGTAATAGGCAACATACAGAGAGCCTGTTGAAGAAAGATAAACGCCAGCAGGATTTCGATATATATTTGATGGGGTAGTAGTATATACGCCTCCCGTAGCACTTGCAAAAACAGTTCCTGTGGTAGCTCCCTTAGGCCACTTCATGATCCTGTTGTTATTAAAGTCACTCACATAAAGTGTATAATTACTATCTATTGCAATACCATAACAAAGGTTAAACTGATTGTTGCCCGAGCCAGATCCGTTTCCTCCTGCAACCGTTACCCCAACAGTTGCTCTTAACTGATACAGTGTTGTATCTAGCTTTCCATTCTTATACCACTCAATCTTTGTCGCATCTGATACGCCTTTCAAGCGTAATGTGTTGCCCAAGCAGTTGCCTGTTAGGTTCAAGGCCGGCCTGATTACTTTTACTGAAACAGTTCCATTGGGACTGCATTTGGCGTTGGTAGGAGTAAAAGTATAATTTGTTGTTCCGGGTATTGATGTAGTGACTAATGAATTCCAGGTGCCAGTAATAGGAGGGATGTTAGTAGAGGTAGAAGGTAATATTGGTGCAACAGAACCCAAGAATACCGATGGAATGTTGGCAAATGTGGGTGTTACACTTGTGCCTACATTGATGGTGTCTGTCTGTGAAAGCGGACAGATGCCTGCTCCTGCGTTATAATCGATTGAATAATTGATGTTATAGTTGCCATTCAATCCCAAAGGATTAAACATTCCATTGGAAGAAACGCCTGTTCCACTCCAACTGCCTCCCTTTGTACCCGTTACCAGCGTATTCAAATCCAGAATGCCGTTAGCTGTGCAGTAAATGGTTTTTGGACTAGCCCAAGTAGGTGTTGGGACGAGACCGTTGGCATTGATGGCTAATTTTAGATTACTAAAGTCTGGTGTGGCTGCAAAATATCCGTTAGATGTAGTGTATGTGTGCCAGTTAGTCGGCGTATTTATTCTTGCCAGCCACTCTGTTTGGGTGCCCGCTGCTAGTGAACCTGTATATTTATTGTATTTTGATGCTCCCGCCACTGCATCTGTAAAGCAGCCCATCCCTGTGTATAATCCCGATTCTCCTGTGGAGGATTGTAACGACTGCCAGCCACCACTTGTAGAAAAGCCAAAGAGCATTCTTCCATCAATTCCCGGAAAGTCGCCATTGGGTGTGGTATAATTTCCTCCTGCAGTACTACTAACAGTGCAGCTAGTGCTATCAATCATTTTCCAGGTTCCGTTCTGCGCCATATAAATCTGGTCACCCTTCGAATTCAGGTCTAAATAGGAGGCTTTTACAACATTTGGCACCAAATCTTCGGTACTCCAGCCTGCATCGGGTGAAGAAAAACGAATAGGATTGCCACTTGTGTAGGCATCTCGCAGCGTCATCACTGTTCCTGCAGTGATAGTGCCTCCTGTTCGGGTGAGGGTGGCTCCACCTTCCGCACTACTCCATTGATTGGGGGTGCAGGCTTCATAACCGTTGTCGGTAATTTGCAGTGTAGTGCCTTTTGTGATATCTTTAAAACAAACAAAGCTTATTTCATCCTGTGTAGAAGGAGTGATGGTGGAGTTAACGCCCAATATAGCCAGATCGCCACGGTTCAGTGTTGTTTGTGCTATTACAAACAAACTGCAACCTGCAAAAGCGATAAAAGCTATTAGTCTATTGAACATTCTTGAGTCTTTTTGTTGGGTTGTAAATATAAGAACTAAAGCCGTTGTGTGTCATAAGTTATGTATCTAGCAAATTCCGTTCTAGAAACTAGTTTAGCCCAAATAATATTTCTTCCTGAACCAGAAAGCCAAGTTTACCAATGCTATCAAAGCGGGCACTTCTACCAACGGACCAATCACGCCTGTAAAGGCTTCACCACTGTTGATGCCGAAAACCCCAATGGCAACAGCTATTGCTAGCTCAAAGTTATTGCCTGTGGCTGTAAAAGCAATGGCAGTGTTGGCAGAATAATCTGCCCCTAAAGATTTCCCTACAAAAAAGCTGACGACAAACATAATACTGAAATAGATGACTAGCGGAATAGCAATTCTTACTACATCTAGCGGTATTTGCACGATTAATTGCCCCTTCAGGCTAAACATTACTACGATGGTAAATAACAATGCAATCAAGGTTAGTGGTGATATGACAGGAACGAACTTTTGTTGAAACCATTCCAGTCCTTTTATCGCTATTAATGTATATCTACTGATGATTCCTGCCGCAAAAGGGATCCCTAAATAGATGCCTACGCTCTTTGCAATCTCAATTATAGTGATGTTCACCACCAATCCCTTTATTCCGAAGAGGGGAGGTAACACAGTAATGAACAAATAGGCGTAAACACTATAAAATAACACCTGAAAGATGCTGTTTAGGGCTATTAATCCTGCGGCATATTCCCGATTGCCTTCTGCCAGTTCGTTCCAAACCACTACCATTGCTATGCAGCGTGCCAATCCTATCAATATCAAACCTATCATATAGGCAGGATGGTCTTGTAGGAAGATAATGGCCAACAAAAACATCAATAATGGCCCAATCACCCAGTTCAAAAACAAGGATGCACCTAATATTTTGGTGTTTTTAAATACTTCGCCCATTTTTTCATAGCGTACTTTGGCTAATGGTGGATACATCATGACTATCAGTCCAATTGCCAAGGGGATATTGGTCGTTCCGCTTGAAAATGAATTGATAAACGCAGATGAACTAGGGAAAAAATACCCTATTCCTACCCCAATTGCCATCGCCAAGAATATCCATAAGGTAAGAAATCGATCTAAGAAGCTTAATTGCTTCCTTTCGTGCGTTGGCGCACAGTTATTTGCACTCATTCGTTTGTTTTATGATTAAATTAGAAACTATATTTCCTTCTATCCGCCTTTTCTTAGCATATCTGCAAACTCATTCGGCAACGGACTGTCTTC
>CANGFK010000228.1 GCA_947452925.1 Chitinophagaceae bacterium
GTACATGTACAATCGATGATGAAGAATGCTGGTTTCTTCTCATTTTATGCCAACTTTGACAAAGGGATATTTGAAAATCATTATCTGGTGGATAACCCAGAAGCCGTAAAAGACAGCTCGCTTTTGATAGACGACTTCTTTAGCAACAAAGCCCCGGAAGATATGGTTGATAAAACTATATGGTTGCTGGCTGAAGGTTTTTACAGCAAAACAATTTTTACTGAGGGTACCGTTACAGATATTGACCATATTGAAGAAGGCAAACCTTACCTGATAAAATGTCTGGACTTACCTAACCTCAATGCCCTTACATTGCATGAAATGTGGAATTTGAAGGACCAGGTACATGAACCTATTGTCTTGTTTAAACGTGAAGCGGATGTTTGGGCATCCAAGTGTTACACTGAAAAAGGGGGAATGAATTATTTTAAGGAACATTTGATGCCCATGATGCCATTGGTGCAAGCGACGATTGAAAATGACTCTATCTTGAAACAGTGGGATACTATTGAGCTTGTTAAAAGAACGTCTTCCATCTATTTTGGAGAAGTATCACCACCAATGATCTGGAGTTATTATAAGAATGCCCTTATAATTGAACCAAAATTGTATGATCAGTTAATGGCTGACTATATTACAAAAGAAAGTTACACTATACCTGTAATGGTTTTTGGATACAATAGGGAGGCTCTCACACTTATAGAAGAATCAACTTACGATGAGGCAGCTATTGGAGCCGTACTTTCGGTTAAGAAACACTTTGAAGTGGAATAGGAAGCTGTTTTGTAGGTGCAGGGTATCGTCCGTTCAAATGTTCTAATCCTCTAGAGATAAGTTTGTCAGCCATCACTAATCGCTAATCACTAATCACTAAACGTTACAGAGTTTTCAAATATTCAATGACTTCACGGCGCTCTTGTTCGGTTAGTTTGTCGCCAAAAGTATGTCCCTCATTACTATAGCCAGGTAAGGTAGTGTTGTAGACAATTCTTCGTTTGGGTTTATCCGTAGATTCATAAGTCCATCCTACTTTTTCATAATCATATTGGGGCTTATCGAAGTTCCTCTTCCAATATTTAGGTCGCTCTTTGCTATCCAATAACGCCTGTAAAGTAGGTACAGAGCCATTGTGCAGATAGGGTGCCGTAATCCAAATACCATCCAACGGTGGCGCAATATATCCATCGAAGGGTTCAAGCCTTGCAGGATAGTCGCCCTTAGCAAACCAACTATTATTGAACCAAACTATAAACTGTGGATTCTGTTGGTTGCCTTTATACAACAAAGAATCTGTTTGGATGATGGAAGCAGGAATCAACAGATTGGGATAATAGACATTGGCACCATAAGTGCCATGACATTTACTACAATTATTTACAAAAACCTCCTCTCCTTCTGCTGCCAAATCCTTGTCAACTTGTTTTGGATATTTAGGTGGCTCAATAGACTTTATATAAGCTAATACATCACCAAAATGGCTGTTTACTTCTCTTGCTTCGCTGCTGTCTTTTACGGTGAGGATATTGCTCAACATCAGAAACTTACCAAAATCGCCTCTACCAAAACCATTGTAGAACATGGCATTCTTCTTTTTCAATAGCCACCATGCCGGCACATCAGTAGGTATAACGCCTTTGGGGATATCAAGTATTGGTTTGCTTTGCCATTCCAACGTCTGTGGATTGCGGTGTGCCACCAACAAAGTCGCTAACCTGTCGGCACTGTTCACGCCGCGTACTTCGGTTTGCATATCGCCCAATATAGCATCAAAAGAAGTAAATAGTGGCAGTGCAGCTTTGTATTGCTTGGGAGAAAACGTCTGCATCACATTAGACCCAAAATTGCTGATAGGATTATTTGCTTTAGCCATATTACTGAAATCCTGAAAGGTATTTCCTAAGCCGATAATTAGCTTGCCGTCAAATACCTGTCCATGGCATTGCAGGCAAGTAGGCACCACCACATCTACCTTATCGGGCGACTGCACCACATTGAAATCGTAGGGAACCGTGGCATTCTTACCCGTTCTGTTGAGGTAATTATGCCTGTCCTTAGGAGTGAAAAAGGAATAATAACTATATGGCACCCCACTCTTGAGGTAGTCGCCAGTTGTGAGGTAAACATATCCTTTGCTGGCATCGCCAGACCGCTGTGGACTTGGCGGAATAGAAACGGGCTTGTTGGGATCATTAAATGGCTTGCCCGCCTCAAAAGCCAACAGGCAACTGATGAGTGCAATGAAGAATAGTATAATAACTGTTTGTTTTAGATGCATAACCCAACATTGTAACAGACTACTATGATAACCCAAATTGAATGTAAAAGTTCTTGAAGGAAGCAGGCAGGCATCCAGTAAATACACCAAAAACAAAAAAGGCAATAAACTATTAAAAATAATTTATTGCCTTCCCCATGTTTGTATGTATTCTATCCAGCCATATCAGGAATTAACTCTACCTTATAATGTCCTGCATCCAGCTTTTCTTTTGTTTCAGTAAAAGCCTTCAGTGTTTCTTCGATGTCCGTGTCTGTATGAACCGCAGTAGGTATTAAACGATAGATGATATGCCCTTTTGGAATAACCGGATACACCACAATAGAACAGAAGATGCGGTAGTTCTCGCGCAAATCCATCACCATTGCAGTTGCTTCTGGCACACCACCCTTCATATAAATAGGGGTAACGACACTGTCAGTCTTGCCAATATCAAAGCCACGCGCTTTCAACCCCTCTTGCAACTTGCGTGCATTACTCCACAACTTATCTTTCAATTCTCTGTGGTTACGCAATAGTTCCAGACGTTTCAAGTTGCCAATTACAAAAGGCATTGGCAAACTCTTAGCAAATATTTGTGAACGGATATTGTATCGGATATAATCGATGATAACCTTCGGCCCGGCCATGAATGCACCGATGCTAGCCATTGATTTAGCAAACGTACTGAAATAAAGATCAATTCCATCCTGACAACCTTGTTCCTCTCCTGCACCTGCACCTGTTTCTCCTAACGTACCAAAGCCGTGTGCATCATCCACCAACAACCTGAAATCATACTTGCCTTTCAGGGCAACGATTTCTTTTAGCTTTCCTTGGTCACCTGCCATACCAAATACGCCTTCGGTAATAACCAATATACCACCTGTCTTTTGTTTTTCTATCAAAGCAGTCGCACGTTCCAATTGCTTGTCGCAATCTTCTACATCATTATGTTTGAAAACATATCTGTGACCCGGGTGCAAACGAAGACCATCGATAATGCAAGCATGACTTTCTGCATCATATACAATCACATCGTGCCTACCACAAAGCGCATCGATAGCACTCATGATACCCTGGTAGCCATAATTCATTAGTATGGAATCTTCTTTTTGCTCGAAGGCAGCTAGTTCAGCTTCTAACTGTTCGTGGTAGTTACTGTTTCCACTCATCATCCTCGCCCCCATTGGAGTAGCCAACCCGTAGTCCGCCGTTGCATCCGCATCAGCTTTGCGCACTTCAGGATGATTAGCTAAGCCCAGATAGTTATTCAGACTCCACACAATCATGTCTTTCCCACGAAACTTCATTCTATTACCAATTTCACCGTCCAGTTTAGGAAAAGCGAAATATCCATGAGCCCTTTCTCTGTGCTGACCAAGTGGTCCCTGATTCTTAATTAACTTCTCAAAAATGTCTGCCATAATCTTTTTGTTTCTTGCGTTTATCCCTGTTGCCAAAAGGAAAAGGGTATTTTATAAATTGAAATGCAGGTTTAACCCAATAGGAAGTTCGCAAAAATAACATTTACTAGTTGAAGTCGTACTGATAAGAAATAAACGTATGTTAACATCCTCACTTGTAGAAGTTGTCAATTCATTATTTCTAGTACAGGGGATTGTAGTTTATTACTGAACAGTCGTTGTAATAACGCCCTTTAAAGTGATTGGAATATTGTTACCCATCACTTCCACCGTTCCACTCATAGCAATTTTTTGAGTGGAGACGCTCAGCAAGCCTGTTTTATTTGTGTAAGAAGAGAGGGTAGTCCGAGAGCCACTGAGGTTTTGATTTACATCCATCCCCATCATCTTAACCTTCCCCTTAACGGTCATAGTTGTATTGGCGGTTACTTCTATCTCTGTGGCATTTGTCTTAGACAATGTATTGATAGAGGACTGCTTCGTGGCATCATCATCACTTTTTTCATCAGAACTCCATTTAAATCCTTCAGTCTTTGCTTTAACTTTAGAAGGCACAAAAAATCCTTCCACAATAGACTCCCTACCAGCATCCAGCATTTTTGCAAGGGATTGTTCTTCTTCGGCTTCTTTCTTACCTTCTGATTGGGCTTTCCCGTTGATGATAGTATAGGTTACTGGCTGATTAATGTTTTTCAATTGAGAAGCAACCATTGGATTACTAACTGAGGAAGAATCGTTGGAGTCATAACTATTATCCTGCCCCATCATGCTAAAATGCCCTTTGATACGCGTGGTTGTATAAGTAAGCACAATGCTACTGTCCGTTACCTTTTTAATCTCTGCAGTGCTGTAGGTGGTACTATTTATGTCGGTAGTCATATCTGTCCCCATCATATTTACAGAATTGGTCAGCTTAGACTCCTGCACAACCTGAACTTTTTTACCGACAGGCAGTTTAGCGTCTTGTGCTTTTGTTCCAAGAGTAACAAGTATCAAACAAATAGAAAGTATAGTTAATCGCATCATTATATGATTTTATGAGGCAAAGAAAAGGAAATAGTTATTAGTTATTAGTTATTAGTGGTTAATCAGGGCAAACGCATCTAAATTAAAGAAAGTTGAAAAAAATAATACTCGCGTTTCAACCAGTACTTACATAAGCCACCTTAGGGCTATCTGGTTTTAGCGTAGCTAAAATTGAGAAAAATCCGAAGGAATATTTTTCTCAAAAGGTAGAACGTAGTGGCGTTGTTGCTGTTTTGCCCCTTTAGGGGTTGGGGCAGCCCGCCGGCTTTGAGGCAAAAAGACTTGAAAAGTGGCATTTCTTGAATCCAATAACAGTATATCAAGAAATTAATTTTAGATGCGTTTGCCCTGAGTGGTTAATAAGTATAAACGATGGAATGTTTTATTTTTACTACAAGTATAGTTTCACTCTACCTATTTCATATCTCATATCTCATATCTCATATTTCATATTTCATCTACCATCCTCCGCTGGCACCACCGCCACCACTACTACCGCCACCAAAGCCACCGAAACCACCGCCTCCGCCACCATTACTACTACCGCCACCAAATCCACCGCCTGAAAATAACATTGGCCCAGCCAACCACAGTCCACCACCACCACCGCCACCACCTCTACTACCGCCTATAAACACAAAAACAAGAACTATCATAATAATAAAAATCAATATTCCGCTCCCCTGTCCCTTACCACCTTCTCTTTGTAGTTTATATTCGCCAACAGCCGCTTTAGCCAGATTGTCTGTAGCTGCGTCCAGTCCTTTAAAGTATTGAGCTTGCTTAAAATTGGGACTAATGAAGTTATCGATGATGTCTTTGCAAGTAACGTCGGGGATAGCTCCTTCCAGACCATACCCCACTTCTATCTTTACTTTCCGGTCATTTACAGCCACTAGAATCAATACCCCATTATTGGTTTTCTTATTTCCAATTCCCCAACTCCTGAATGTGCTTACTGCCACATCCTCAATTGGCTGGTCATTAAGGGTTGGCACCGTTATTACTACAATCTGGTTGGAGGTACTGTCATCCAATGCTACTAACTTCCGCTCTAGTGCATTCTGTTCATCAGTGGAAAGAATGTTGGCATTGTCCACAACTAACCGTGGGGGATTTGGTTGTGGAATTACCTTCTGTGCCTGCACACAGCAATAAGTGGAAAACAGTAATATAATCAGTAAAATCTTTCTCATTATAATTCATTTGCGGGTGAGGGAGAAGTAGTAAGTAGTAAGTTGTAAGTTGTAAGTCGTAAGAAAGAAGCATTAGCAAAAGAATCGTTTTTAATACTAAAAGTCCTATGCCTTGTGCCTTGTGCCTCATGCCTCATGCCTTATGCCTTATGACTTACCACTTACCACTTACCACTTACGACTTACCACTTACGACTTACCACTTACAA
>CANGFK010000229.1 GCA_947452925.1 Chitinophagaceae bacterium
ATCACTACCCTTCCCAATGCGCCATTAAGCTACTTGTATCCCCAATCGGGACAATTTGTGCCAAGTGTAACCTTGTTATCTGCTGGAGGAAACTGTAAAGTGCCTTTACCAGGAAGAGATACCATAACCATTGACAAAGTTGTAGCTGGTTTTAGTGCCAATCAATTGCAGGTATGTGATAAGACTACGGTTAACTTCATAGACATATCCAGATCTTATCTGGGACTGAATAGTTGGAGTTGGAACTTTGGCGACAGCAAAACATCTTCTACAGAGAGTCCTTCACACATTTACCTCTCTACCAATACATGGGCAACACAACTGATTGTAAAATCTAAAAGTGGGTGTAGTGATACGTCAAATGCACTATTATCAGTTAAAGTAAACAATACTCCTCAATCAGAAATTGTGGCCAATAATTCTGGTTGTGCGAATCAGCCTGTGGTATATAATGCCTTAGTGACTTCAATAGATAGTGCCAATTATTATAACTGGACATTCTCTAATGGTACAACAGCAAACACTTCGGTTATTAATGCCTTTTATGCCTTAGCAGGAAATTATACAGCGCGGTTAATAGTTGGAACTGCTTATGGTTGTTTTGATACAGCTAATGCAACTATCAAAATAAATCCAACTCCACAGGTAGTAACCAACCCCGACTTTCAGCTTTGCAAAGGGCAATCTGCTTTTGTAAATACAACTGGTGCAACCAACTATGAATGGACTCCTTCACTTGGTTTAAACTGTAATACTTGTCCTAATCCTGTAGCTAATCCAATCACGACAACCCAATATATAGTGGCAGGATACAATAGCTTCGGATGTGCAGGAAGAGATACCATGCTTGTTACAGTAATACAACCATTTGTAATGACTACTTCTCCAAATGACACTATGTGTCTAGGGGACAAGCCTGTTCAACTTGCCGCTTTTGGCGCTTCAAACTACAGTTGGTCACCATCAATAGGACTTAGTGCTATTAATGTTGGAACACCAATGGCCAATCCACCTCTTACAACTCATTACAAGGTTATTGGTACAGATGACTACAATTGCTTTGCAGATACGGGTTATGTAGTGGTTGCAGTAGGAACTTATCCTACTGTTAGTTTGGGAGAAAACCTGATTCTTTCTACTGGTACTGATATCACCTTATATCCGGTGTTTACTTATCCTACAGATGTGGCGGGACCTATTAGCAAATATGTATGGTCGCCGAGTACTTATTTAAGTTGTGATACTTGTCCTAATCCTATTGCCACGGTAGAAAATGACGTATGCTACACACTCACTGCCACCAATATATACGGCTGTAGTGCCAATGTAGATACCTTATGCATCAAAGCATTCTGTAAGAGTACACAAGTGTTTATTGCTAACGCATTTACCCCAGACGGTGACGGCATCAATGACAAACTGGTTGTACAAGGAAAAGGAATTAAAGTGATTAAATCATTTAAGATATTTAGTCGTTGGGGGCAGGTTGTATTCGAGCGGGACAACTTCCCTGCAAATGATGCATCTTATGGTTGGGATGGTACTATCAAAGGTGTCGCCGCCAATCCTGATGTCTATATCTATACCTGTACTGTCGTTTGTGACAACGATGTGCCATTTGAGTATAAAGGCAATATATCCATTATAAAATAATAGTATGCCAAAGAAAATATCAATAATAATAGTCGCATCATTGCTGTCTCTGTCAAAGTTGCTGGCTCAAGACCTCACCTTCTCACAGTTCTATGAGAATCCAATCCTAAGAAATCCCGCACTATCAGGGATATTCGAAGGAGATGTTCGAGTTCAAGCTACATCCAAAAACCAATGGCAAAGTGTTACAGTTCCATACAAAACACAGGCATTGAGTACGGAAGTAAAGTTCCCCATCGGTGAACATGCCGACTGGATGACTGCGGGAATACAGATAACGCATGATGTGGCTGGGGATATACAGCTAGGCAGAACAGCGCTTTTGCCAGTTGTCAACTACCACAAATCAATGAGTAATGACAATGACAATTATCTGTCACTCGCATTTATGGGAGGCCCCGTAATTAGTCAGTTCAATCCAACGTTACTAATGATGGGTGATCAATTCAATGCTTCTACAGGCTCTTATGACCCCAGTATTGTTTCCAATCAGCGTTTCAACCGCTCTAGTTTTACCTATCTGGATCTTTCAACTGGATTATCCTGGAGCAGTAGCTTCGACATTGGGAACAACGGTACTGCGCGTTATTATTTAGGTATGGGGTTATTTCACCTGAATAGACCTAAGGTTGGCTTTTATACAAAAGATACAGTAAGTCTCCTGAGTCAGCGGATAACAGTTAATGGCGGGCTTACGCTTCCACTATCTGAATTTGATAAATTAATTTTCTATGGTGATTACATCAGGCAAGGTGGCAACAGGCAGTTTTTGGGTGGTGTGCTCTATGGGAGGGATCTATTTCATGACTTCTCTGCATCCAATGATGATTTGTTTAAGGATATATCAATCTATGCAGGGGCGCTTTATAGATGGAGTGATGCATTGGTTCCTACTATAAAAATGGATTTGTACGACTTTAGTGCGGGAATTAGTTATGACATTACTTTAAATCAACTGGCATCTGCTTCACAGTTAAAGGGAGGATTCGAGTTTAACATCAGCTACAAAGCAAGACTAAAGAATAGAAGGCTCGGTCAGTATATCGATCCCAATAGTTCTTCGGGCAGTAGGTATGATCGTGGATCGAGAAATAAGGTGGATTGTGCGAAACCGACATTCTAGGAAAAGCAGCTTTTGTTATAAGGAAGGGTTCGCTCGAAGCGAAGCCTTCCTTAGTAAATTGGCAAAGAAAGCAAATGCAGCTAAGGCTGTTGCTTAATTATATCATTACCCTTTACAAAAAGGCTCAACTAGTTTAATACCTAGTTGAGCCTTTTTAATTTATCGAAAGAGACAGACAACCCCAACCTACCTAGCAATTATTTAACAGTTCTCGCTTTTGGTGACTTATCCTGTTGACAACATCCCAAATAGAGTTGTCTACTTTTAAAAATCTGATGCATAAATACACAGCAGGACCTCTGTTCTTTTACCATCCCCAACCACGTTAACACAAGTCTCTTAGGTGTGAAGGTGATTCACTCGTCTTTTAAAAAAGTGTAGCCCTATCCATAAGTAGCAACTGCACTTTTCAGCGTGCTCTGCATAGATTTGACAACTTTTTAAAAGTTGTCAAATCTGTTTTCAGCCTTAACCTAACTAGGATTCTTTCAACAGCCTCACTCCTATCTATCTGCTGACACAGATAGGTTATTTATCAATCTGATTCCTTTTCATTATAACCAATTCATAAATCTTTTGGCAACAATGGCTACCAGTAATACTCATAATAAAAGTCAGCTATACACCACAATTAAATCTTAATGTGCTTCTTAAGACATTTTCCCGTTATTTTGTAGAATATTCAGTTTCTAAAGAGGTATAATAAAACCACAGAATAAGATATACATTGTTGTTTCCCCACACCAGCAACGTAGATTTCGATAGAGACAGAAATAAACTATTAAAGTTCCATAATTGGGGTTAACAATGAATAAACTATTTCTACTTTTACTTTTAGCTATTGCTAGCACCTGCTGCTTCTCGCAGAACGCTACTACAATCTCTAGTGTACACTTACGAATGGAAGCCAATTCAGCTTCGCAAAGTAAAACTGTCCTACCAAAGAATTCCGTTGTAACCATTCAAGACAGTACTTATGGTTGGTACCTGGTAAACTATAATGGTAGAGTAGGATTTGTAAATGCAGTCTATCTGATACAAACAAATGAGGAGCGCACAGATAACTACCAACAGTCTAGTCGGCAAATACGCCATCCTACTAGCAACACTCAAATAAGGTATTACACCAATGCAGACGGTAACCGAATACAATCTCCCACAAAATATGACGCAGTACCTGAAGGTGCGACCGCCGTTTGCAGGGATGGGACTTACAGTTTTAGCAGAAACAGAAGAGGCACTTGTTCCCACCATGGTGGGGTGGCAAAGTGGTTACAATAAATTAATCTTACAAATACACATCCTTTTTCTTTTAAATAACCAAGATGAATCGATTTTTACTTAGAGTTTGTTGTTTAGTTTTTTTGATGATATTGGTTGGCACCAAAAAGAGTGAGGGACAAAGTATACGTATCAGACACTCTTTATTTTTACAAGGTCCATATGGGCAGGGTTCTTCTGTATCTTGTCCAGTTACAACATCTGGTTGCTTTGATACAACGAATAAATTTCAGTTATACATATCAGTTGACAGTTTTAAAACCGAATCAGCAATTGGTAGCTTCAATGGGTTTTATACCACATTTATTAATGGAAAAATCCCACCCAATATCTCTCCTTCAACAAAATATCAGTTAAGAGTAAAATCTACAAGCCCTGCAATTGTTTCTGATTCTACTATTGTATTTGAAATTAAAACTGCAGGAACTCCAATTTATGATAGTGTGATTGATGCGCCTCTAGACCACGAAAATGCGGTTCTAAGTTCTGGAGTATATTTCGGTTTTTGTTCACAGCCACAAGAAGGCCAAGCAATACAATTGGCAAATATTTCAAATCCTAATGCGACAGTTACTGGAAAACTTATTGACGAAATCAACTCAGGTGTTTCAACACCCAGTATCTCTGGTGGCAATTTTAATCTTATCTTAAATAAGCATTATTACACATTCACCGTGTCAGCAACATTGAATGGAATTGTTAGTAGTAGAAGCTATTTCATTATTAACTCACCTAATAACATTGGTTTCACAACAAGTGGTCTCCAAAGGGGATGTATACCTAATAAACTCAGTTTTAGTATACCAATTGATACAGCAAACAATGGAATTCGAAATAATTTCCCTGAAACCAAATATGTAGTTAATTGGGGGGATGGAACTGCTTTTGACACTTACAGGCACTGTGATTTAATTAATCAATCAGGGATAATATCACATTCATACAAAACAACCTCTTGCGCAGCGGGCAACCCCGTATTCAATGTTACAGCCTATTTAGTAAATCCCTTCTTTAACAATAATGGAACTCAAACTCAGCAAGGTTGTGAGAACCCACAAGTTAGTAGCACAGCTCAGATTTTTAAAAATCCTGCAGCAATATTTAGTATTGATAGTTTGCTTTGCTTCGGACATTCGATAAGATTTACTCAAGATACTGCCAATGCTGGAATTGGCAAAGTTGGTGCGAGGTGTACAGATAGCGCATATTTTACATGGATTTTAGACGGAAATATAGTTTATAATTCAAGCTCAATCGAAGCTCCTCCTCCATCCTATGTTGCTAAGAGCCTATCAGTCGGCAGTCACACAATGCAACTAAATGTTGATAATAGAGCCTGCACAATCGCTACAAGCTCTCAAACATTTTGTATAAAACCATCCATCACTCCAAGCTTTAAAATGAATGGGTTAGATTCTCTTACAAATTGTGCTCCACTAGATGTAACAATTACAAACAATACAAACACGGCTTCTTGTGGAGGCAACACTTACAAATGGACTGTGCTAGATTCAACTGGGATATTCCTAGCCTCAAAATCTGCATACACGTATCTTTCAGGTGACAGTAGCAGTGCTAATCCTGTCATTCGATTTAATATTTCTGGCATGTATTACATACGACTAAATGCCTCGAATGATTGTACAACTGGTTTGCAAAGAATTATAAAACCTGTTAATGTTGTAGGCTCAACTAATGTATCGCTCCCATCCAATCAAACCTATTGCGGCACAAAAACAATAAACTTTGCAACTGATTCCAAGCACAAACCTTCCTATAATTCATCTGGTGCTGGGGAAACTTACAATTGGACTATTACGGGTGGCAACTATTCTTTCGCAAATTCAACTAATGCAAACTCTGCATACCCTCAAATTCAATTCAAAGATTTTTCAACTTACACAATTACACTTGCCTTTCATAACAACTGTGGTGATAAAACAATATCACAACAGATCACCTTTATTCAGGCACCTTCACCTTTTGCTGGCAATGATACTACTGTATGCTATTCCACATCACCACTACCATTAAATGCATC
>CANGFK010000230.1 GCA_947452925.1 Chitinophagaceae bacterium
CACCAGAAACTTTTCTCCTTGGGCATTCTTCACTTGCAGCATATTACCTGCAAAGTGATTGAGTTGATGGTAGGTAATATCTACAATCTTTTTGCCACTACTCTCCAATGCTTTCACCACATATTCTCTTTCAAATTCTTCGGTGATGGATGCCAGACAGATTACCACATAGTCATCTGCGACACACATCATTACATTGGTATGATAGATGGGATTGCCACTTTCATCATTTGCCGTAAAAGTGATGGGCGTGTAGTTCATCGATTTGCTGAACTCGCGCAGCACAAACTTATTAGTCCGTTGAGATAAGCATGCATACGCCATCTGGTTGCCTCTATCCAACACCATACTTCCTGTTCCTTCTAAGAATGTCTGGTTGTTTTCATACACAGAAAAGTCGATGGTGTACTTTACCAAGAATTTCTGTTTGATAGCCTCCAACACATGTGGCTTCCTCTCTAAACGTCTGTTTGCTGCAAACATGGGATACAAACAAATGGTACCATTGCTATGAAAAGAAATCCAGTTATTAGGAAAAATAGAATCAGGCGTATGTGGTTCAGGTGTATCCTGCACCACCGTTACATCAATTCCATGGGCAATTAGTTTAGTTACAAAAGCATCAAACTCTGTCAATGCTTTGGCTTGTACGCTTTCACTGTCCAAAGAAGCTACTTGAAAGGCATTATTCACCGCCGTCTCTGCATTAAACGCAAACCGAGAAGGGCGTATCATTAATAAGTGAGAAGTCATAATTAAATTAGTTATGAATTATGAATTATGAGTTATAAGTTGTTAAAGAAGCTACTTGATTTAACTCATAACTTATAACTCATAATTTATAACTTGATTAAATAAGTTCGTCTCTTAACAAGGGCATACTCATACAGTGGAAGCCGCCTCTTGCTCTGGAAAGTTCTGCAGAAGGCATCAGGATTACCGTATCAGTGATTGTTTCTGGGTCAATAGTGCCGTCTTCCAGACCTTTCACCAAAGCCTTAGCTTTTATCACATTAAAACCATTGGCAGCAAAGGCATCTGTGGTTTTATTGTTGCGATCATAAGCTAAGACAACGCCCTCTTTCAATGCCAATAAGTTGCAACTATCCGTCCATTGTTCCCTTGCACTATAGGGAAATTCGTTGTTGCCACTGAATATTATTTTCACCTCACCCGTACAACCAAGGTCAGTCTTGCTGATGTCAATCAACAGTTCTTCTAAGCTCTCAAATGCTTTGGGCTCTTCAGGATTGTTCTTATTAAACTGAAGAATCTTAATCTTTTCCTCTTTCTTCACTTCCAATATCCGTTCGATGGCGTCTTCATCTTCGTGCTTGACGGCTTTGGTAGAGAAGTTGCCAAGCATCACCCACACATCTCTTTTTACTTGGGTAAATACGGTATCAATATGCATATAATCCCGCTTCTTAGGAATCTTTACAATAGTTACTTTATCTACAATTCCTTTTTCGAACATCGTATTGGTAATCTTAGCTGCCGCTTCCGAACTGGTCCGTTCGCTTACACCCACCAATAAATGATTCTTACTTACCACCATGATGTCGCCACCTTCCAGTGTTACCTTCTTTTCGTCTTCTTCTTTGGGTAATAAAAAGCTATACTGACTATCCGATAACTCTATGATATTGTTGCTGTAATCAGCAAACAATGCATGATTGAAGAAGATGTATTTTGCCAATAAAGCCTCTCTTGTCCTCGCTTTCTTAGCGGGCTTATTCAGCAATACGTAGTTGTTGATGGTAATACCAATATCTCTGGTAAAGATGAAGTTGGGGATAGGAGCAAACAACAATTGTTTTTCCCTAGATGTCCCCGATACAAAGGTGGTTGCCAATTCTTTTGCGGTATAAGCCAGCAGCTCTTTGTGCGTAGAATAAGTGCAGCCTTCTATCGCGCAGACAGCAGATACCAGTTCTATTTTGATGCTCGAATCTTCCAACACTTCTGCCAATAACCATTGCAATTCTATTACCTTATCACTTCTGAAGAAGTCTTCATGACCGGGTTTGTAGAAGTTACGCTTATTGTCAGCAGCGTCTATCTCTTTCAATTTTCCTTTAATCTTCTCTGGGTCAAGGAAATACAATAATATCTTGGTGTAGTAATCGTATTCGTATTTGCGGATAGTTTCCAGATGTACAATGTCTTCAAACAGCCAGTCTTGTGCTTTGGAGGGTACTACTTTCCCCAATCCACTATCAGGACTATGCACCAACAATCTTCTCAATCTTCCTACCTCGGAAGTAACCGATACTTTTTTCATAGTTTTTCTTTTAGGTGTAAGGCAAAAGTTATAAGTTATAACTTATAAGTCATAGGGCTAAAGGCACGTCTTATTATTTTTAATTAATCCCTGAATCACTTGTTTAATTTTAGTTATATCTCATTCTTACTTCTTACTTACCACTTACCACTTACTACTCACTACTTCTTTAATTCCAACGGTATAAATCGCACAAACATCTCTTCCTTATACCAATCTTCTTTTTTCGTTTTACGTATCACATCAGCGTGTTCATGCATTTTGTATGCAAAGTTTTTCATATCTGCTTTACTTTTCCAAACACTCAAAGTAGCCTGTTTAATGAATGGGACCTCTCCAATGCCTAATGACGTAATCAGCCCCTCTGCGCCCGCCATTTGTTTGGTAACACCGTCTACATTACTCCAGAAATCTTTCAATTTACTCAGCCTTATCGTTGCCCTCGTCAGGACAGCAATGCTACCTTCATAATCAGTTTGCTTGGGCAATTTACCAAAAACCTCTTTGCCATCCCATGTGCCGTGACCTTCAATGGGCTGTAAAGTAAAGGTAGAAACTTGAGCTTTGAAAAATTGAATCCAATGACTGATAAAAGCGGGTATAATGGGAGAGGGGCTTTCATGTACTAATAATATCGCCCATTGGTTCCAATCGGGATTTTTATCAAAAGTGCCGTTTTTGCCACAACCCATCAGTTTGTAAAAGGAAATCTTTTTGTTGAAGAACAATGGGAAATGAAATAATGCCATAGAAAGGACGCCCAGAAAGCCGCCATATTTAGGATAACGAACAAGGACGAGTGTACAAATCATAGGGTAAATGTAAGTGTGAGCTGATTGTAAACAAAAAAAACAGCTTCTTGATGTAAATGTTCAATCAACAGCAATACCGCAGAGGTAAATCTGATTAATTATTTCATATTCTTTTCATTAATGAAGGACTATTGATAGTTTAAAATTAAACGTCTCGACAATTTGACGCCTGTCTGCAATGATTTGACGGGCGATTCCAAACATTTGATGAATGAATGCAACGTTATGACGGCACACTCCAATCATTTGACGCCTGTCTGCAATGATTTGACGAGCCAACGCAATCATTTGATGAGTCAACGCAATCATTTGACAACTCAATGCAATCATTTGACGCATGAATGCAACCTTATGACGGTCAAGTGAGACATTATTTTAGGCCTGCTCTTGTTATTGCTAATTCAATCGACTATCAATTGGCGGGCCTACGAAAAAAAAATCACTAAATAGAATGAAATCTAAAAAAATAACTCCATATTTGCAATGTGTAACTTTTACACATTAAAAAAATAAACATAATACAAGGCTGTATGAAAAAATTACTTACCCCCTTTCTTTTGTTGGCAGTATGCTTCGCCAACGCACAAGTGCTTAGTTGGACTCCTTCTTTCATTCAGGAAACATCAATGCCTGTTACCATTACTGGTAATGCAAATTATGGTAGCCAAGGGCTAAAAGGACACAATCCTTTTGATGTTTATATTCACATTGGCGTCATCACCAATCTAAGTAAATCCTCAGCGGACTGGAAATATGTACGTGGTGTATGGCCTTCCAAGTTTACCTGGGAACAAGCATCTCCAGGAAGTAACAATCAATGGACTTACAAAATGGATAGTACTTCTTCTTTGAGAAGCTATTTTGGTATTACCAATGCAAATGAGCATATTGTTGCGCTTGCATTGCTGTTTAGAAGTGGTGATGGTACAACAAAGCTTGCAAATACAGATGGAAGCGATATGTACATCCCTGTTTATTCCAGTGATGAACACGTTCGTATTGATGTTCCTTTAATGCAGCCATTGTTTTCACGTGCACCTGTTGCAATAACAAAGAGTATTGGCGACAACTTGCCAATTGTTGCACATGCCAGCATTGCGGGAAGTAGCATGAATGTTTATTTTAATGGTACGCTTATTTCCTCTGCAACTGGCACAACAGATTCTGCCTCAGCAACAATTACAGCCTCTGGAACACAAACTATCATCGCAACCGCAACAAGTGGAGGCGTTACTAGTAGCGATACTGTTAGTTTTTTTGTTGCTCCATCCAATAATGTGGCAGCTTTACCAGCGGGTGTTTCGGACGGAATCAATTACGAATCAGGTGATACTTCGGTTACATTGGTATTATATGCTCCAAACAAGAAAAATATTGTAGTGGTTGGTGATTTTAGCGATTGGGTACCTTCATCTAAGTATTTGATGAACGTAACGCCTGATGGAAACAAATTCTGGGTTCGTATAACAGGTCTTACTAAAGGTACAGAATATGCCTATCAATACTTGATTGATGGAACTTTACAGGTGTCTGACTACAACTCCGAGAAGATATTAGACAAATATGTTGACCCTTTGATTCCTGCTGCTAGTTATCCAAACTTAAAGCCTTTCCCTGCTAAAGCCGCGGGTTCATTGGCTAGCGTTTTTCAAACCGGACAAACCCCTTATGTTTGGCAGGTGCCTAAGTTTACCAGACCCGACAAACGTAACCTTATCATCTATGAGCTTTTGGTAAGAGATTTTGTGGCAGCTCAAAACTGGCAAACCCTTACTGATACCCTTACTTATTTGAAAAGACTTGGTGTAAATGCTATTGAGGTAATGCCTTTCTGCAACTTTGAAGGCTTAAGTAGTTGGGGGTATAATTCTAATTTCTTCTTAGCTCCAGATAAAGTTTATGGAACACCTACAGCGCTGAAGCAGTTTGTAGATGCTTGTCACGCACAAGGTATTGCTGTAATAATGGATTTGGCAATGGCAGATGTATCTGGAAGCTCTCCGCTATCATCTATGTATTGGAATTCTGCTAACAATACCCCGGCCTCAAATAACCCATGGTTAAATGTAACATCTACCAATGGTTACACAGTTGGTAGTCAGTTTAACCATACAAGTCAGGCAACCATTGATTTAAGAAATAGAGTTTACAAGCGTTGGTTAATTGATTATAACCTTGATGGTTTCAGATTCGATTTGGCTGGTGCTTACACTCAATCAACATTGGGTGATAGCTACGATCAAAGCCGTGTGAATACATGGAATAACATAAATGCCTCAGTACAAAGCATTTCTCCTGGTAGTTATTGCATATTGGAGAGCTTTACCGCTGATAATTCCACTTATGTTAATAGTGGGATGTTGGTTTGGGGCGCTGGAAACTTGAACACTTCTGTAACTCAGGCTACGATGGGCTTTAACAGCAATTGGGATTTTGTTAGTCAAGGTATGTATACTAATCAAGGATGTAACCAAGCTGGCTTGGTAGACTATCAGGAAAGCCATGATCAAACACTTACTGGAGACAGAAGGGTGATGTTTAAAAACGAGCAATATGGTAATAGTTCTGGTTCATACAACATTAAGGATATACCAACAGGTCTAAAACGTGCTGCAATGGCTACATCATTCTGGGCATTAATGCCTGGTCCTAAGATGATGTGGATGTTTGAGGAGCTTGGTTATGATTACTCTCCTAATGTATGTACAAATGGAATAAACACAAATTGTAGCAATCTGGATCAGAAACCATTACCATGGGGTAATCTTTATAAAGATGCTAACAGACAAGCTTTATATACTGTTTTCAGTAAGCTTTTCAAAGTTCGTAACGCTTATCCTTCTACTTTCTACAATGCCAACTCAACAACTTACAATACTTCTGGTGCTGTTAAATTCATGAGTCTATGGAGTTCCGCATTCCA
Organism: Chitinophagaceae bacterium; assembly: GCA_947452925.1. Taxonomy (GTDB): domain Bacteria; phylum Bacteroidota; class Bacteroidia; order Chitinophagales; family Chitinophagaceae; genus Parasediminibacterium. Next base: position 6,020 of record CANGFK010000230.1, read on the forward strand.
AGTGGTTGTTTATGGAAACTTTGATGTGGTTCAACAAACAGGTAGTGTA
>CANGFK010000231.1 GCA_947452925.1 Chitinophagaceae bacterium
AGGTGTGCAACAAGTATTATTCTTGAAATTATTGAAAGCAACTGCTGCCCGAACAAACTTGCCAATCTGGGACTTGATGATGAAAAACGTTTACTCTCTAGGGGTAACTGGCTTATCACAAAAGGATTTCAAATTAAATTTATTATATAATGACCCTAGCGGTGGACTGAAGATGTACCTGCCCGAATCATCTCCATCCACAAGTGGTAAATCACTTCTGAAAATACTTAATTTAGATAGATTAAATAGTCGTGGAGATCCTCAGCCGGATGGTGTATTCGACTATGTAGAAGGCTTCACGGTTCTATCTCAACAAGGTAAAATCATCTTCCCTGTATTGCAACCTTTTGGTAAGGACTTAAAGCGACTCGCCTTTGATGGTGTATCGAGTGATATTCAAAAGAAATATCTCTTTTCTCCTCTTTACGATTCTATCAAAGCAATAGCACTTACCAACACCACTCTGGATCGTTTTCAGATGCAAGGACAAGCAACTGCAACCGGCAGCAGCGAAATATATCTTGGTGCATTCAACATTCCGCAAGGTTCAGTTAAAGTAAATGCAGGTGGCCAGCAATTGGTAGAAGGTTCCGACTTTGTAGTAGACTACAACTTAGGAAGCGTCAAGATTTTGAATCAATCAATTCTTAATGCCGGCGTTCCAGTAAATGTTTCTTTTGAAAACAATGCCAACATTGGGGTACAACAGAAAAGCTTTTTTGGATTGCGAGCAGAATATATCTTCAACAAAAAACTCTCTGCAGGCTTCTCTATCACTAAGTTAAAAGAACGCCCTTATTACACCAAAGTTGATTATGGGCAAGACCCCATCAACAACACGATGTATGGAGCAGATATCAACTACAAATCAGAAATGCCTGGTCTTACGCGCTTGTTGGGAAGATTACCTTTCTATACCGCTAAAGCAAATAGCTATATCACTTCGTCTGTGGAGGGAGCTTATCTAAAACCTGGACATCCGGCACAAATAGGTAGCGGCACGAGTGGTTTGATATACGTAGATGACTTTGAGGGCTCAACCAGCAACCTTGACCTTCGCTTTCCGCTTACAGCTTGGGCATTGGCTTCTACCCCACAGCGTTTCTCTGAATTCAACCTTAATAACAACCTTAATTACGGAAAGAACAGAGCAAAGATTGCATGGTATAATATTGAACCTAACTTACAGGACAAAAACAGCCCTACAAACCCACTAAAGAACAACCTGAAAGTACTAAGCGACCCAAGGACTCGTTTGGTATATACCAGTGAACTGTTCCCACAAACAACAACCAATATCACCAACACACAAACAAGCACTTTTGACATTGCATACTATCCGCAAGAGTTAGGACCATATAACTACGAATTTGATGCTAGCATAATAGATGCTAATGGCCGGTTCAAAGACCCTAGTAGTAAATGGGGTGGCTTGATGCGTGCATTAGACCAGACAGATTTCATTACTAATAACTTCCAATACCTAGAGTTCTGGGTACAAGATCCTTTTATAAAGAATCCTACCAGCAGCGGTGGTAAATTGTACATTAATCTTGGTGATGTAAGCGAAGACATCTTGAAAGATGGCAAACGTTCTTATGAAAACGGATTAAATACACCAAGCCTTCCCGCTGCAGTCGACAGCTCAAGTGTTTGGGGTACAACACCTCTGAATCCTATTCAGATAACACAAGCATTCAGCAATAACCCATCCGACAGAGCTTATCAGGATGTGGGATATGATGGTTTGAGCGATTCATTAGAACGCTGGAAGCAAAGAGATTACTTACAACAAATAAGAACCAGTTTTGGTGTAAACTCTCCACTTTATCAAGCAGCATTAAAGGATCCATCTCACGATGACTATGTCTGGTACAGAGATCCATCCTTTGATGCGAATAAGACAGATATATTAGGCCGATACAAAAACTACAATGGCCCCGATGGCAACTCCCCTATCGTTTCGGGAAGTTCTACTTATGCACCTGCTTCTACTTTATATCCTGACGATGAAGACCTTAATCATGACAATACCCTCAGCCAGACAGAGCAGTATTTTGAATATGAAATACCAATTACATCTGGGATGAGTGCTGGCAACAATCAATACATAGCACAGGTCACTTCAGTTCCTGTTACTTATGCTGATGGCTCTTCCAAATCGGAGAATTGGTATCTATTCAGGGTACCAATTCAAAACTATACCAGCAATGTCGGCAACATCCCCGACTTCCAGTCTGTCCGCTTTCTTCGGATGTACATGACTGGCTTCCAAGATTCTACAGTAATGCGTTTTGCAACCATGAACTTGGTCAGAAACCAATGGCGCAACTATACCTATGTTTTAGACACAAATGGCATTGCCACTCCTTTGGATAGCATAGCAGGTTTTAACACAACCACTTTCAACACCAGAGCAGTAAGCATACAAGAAAACAACCAAAGAAAGCCAGTAAACTATGTAATTCCTCCTGGCATCGAGCGCGTGCAACAACTGAGTAACAATGGCGTAAATATTTTGCAGAACGAGCAATCAATGAGTATGCAGGTGTACAACTTGCGAGACGGTGATGCCAGAGCAGATTTCAAAACAACCAACCTGGATCTAAGATCTTATGGCAAATTGTCCATGTTCTCCCATGCTGAAAGCATATTAGGACAGTTACCCATAAACAACAATGACTTAAACTTAGTAGTACGCATTGGTCAGGATTTTACCAACAACTTCTACGAAATAAAAGTTCCATTAAAAGTAACCCCTGCAGGCACTTATACTTCTTCAACAAGTGACCAGGTTTGGCCTGCCGCCAACAACCTCGACTTCAACTTGCAAGATTTGGTAAACATAAAGCTGAAACGAGATAAACAACCGGGCTATTCTGTTTCAAAAATATACAGGGACTCATTAAAAGGTGACCCTAAGACCTACAGCCTATTGGGTAATCCCAACTTTGCACAGGTACAAGGAATACTGGTAGGTATTGAGAACCCTTCAGGCGGCAATACAAATGCACTAAGTGCGGAAGTATGGGTAGATGAACTAAGACTTTCGGGCATCAATGAAAAACCATCCTATGCTGTGGTTGCTAAAGCGGATATACAATTGTCTGATTTGGGCAAAATTTCTGTTTCAGCAGGGCATTATTCGCAAGGATGGGGAACAATAGAACAACATACCAATGAGCGCTCCAAAGACAACTTGACTCAATTATCTGCCGCCATTTCCATTGATGCAGCCAAACTACTACCCAAAAAGTTCAATGTAACTTTACCTGTCTATGCTAGCGTAAACAAAAACATTGTCACACCTCAATTTGATCCTTACGATCAGGATGTACTATATACCTATAAGTTAAACAATGCATCTTCCAAAGCTCAGAGAGATTCAATAAAAAGAGCTTCCTTAGACCAGACGACCATTACCACCATCAACTTGACCAACATGCACTTTTTACCAAAAGGCAAACCTCATATTTTAAGTGCTAGCAACTTCGATGCTAGCTTATCCTACACCCATACTTCAGAAACAAGCCCTACAGTCTTATTCAATGATATAAAAAAGTATAAAGTAAACATTGGATACACCTACAACAATGCTACTAAGTACAAAGAGCCATTCAAAAAGCTTATCAAAAATTCTAGCCCTTGGTTGAATCTTATCAAAGATTTCAATTTCAATCTAAAACCCTCTCTTGTGAGTGTTCGTGCAGATGTGAACAGGCAATTTGGCCAGTTTACTCCCCGAATTGTAAATACCGATCAGGTGGGCACCAAAGTGGAACGTGTAGATACTACCTACGACAAGTATTTTACTTTCGATAGATTCTATAACCTTCGTTGGGATCTGGCCCGAAGTATTAACCTAGATTTCTCTGCCATCAACAATGCTTATGTAGATGAACCCAATGGAGGCCTTACATCTAAAGGACAGAAGGATAGCATGTGGACCAACTTCTTTAAGGGTGGAAGAAATACCAGATACAGTCAGAAAACAACTTCAAGTTACACAGCACCATTAAATAAAGTTCCTATTCTAGATTGGCTTACGGCACGCTATGCTTATGGTACTTCCTACAATTGGATTGCGGCAAGTTTACTAGCACCTAATCTGGGTAATACAATAGAAAACAGTCAGAGCAACACATTCAGCGGAGAAATTGACCTGACAAGGATTTATAACAGAAGTCACTGGCTGAAGGCTGCTACTGCATTCACTGCAAACACCAACTTGCCCACCCCAATCAGAAAAAACAAAACCCCAGGCCTGGAAAACAATCCATCAAATGCTTTGGGTATTGAACTCAAAACAAGAGAAGAGATTATCACCGACAAGAATGGTTTTTTACTAACAGGAGCTAAGAAAAGAGAAGCCCTGAGCAAGTGGCGTAAACAAAAACGCGACATCAGAATTGCAGAGCGTCTGAAACAAATGAATGCCCCTCTTGAGTTAAATGATTTTGAAAGAGTGACGGGTCGTTTCATCACCATGATAAAGCGTATTTCTATCAATTACAGTGAGAATTTCACCAGTCGTATTCCTGGCTACATGGACAGTACGCAGTTCCTTGGTCAGAACTGGCAATCGAACCAACCTGGTTTAGCATACGTATTTGGCAAACAACCTACACCTGAGTGGCTTGACAGCAAAGCAGCTTTAGGACTCATCAGCAAGGATAGCAGTTTCAACTTCCTTTTCAGGCAGAATTATGCTCAGAAACTAAGTATTACTGTTCAGCTAGAACCTATAAAGGATCTGAAGATTGATTTGAACATAGATAAAACATTCAGTAAAGATTATTCAGAGCTGTATAAGGACACGTTGAATCCGAAGGGTGGATCTCCCCAACATTTGAACCCGTATGCAAGTGGTGGTTTCAACATATCTTATGTATCCGCTTACACTTTATTCAGGAAAACAAGCCCCAACGTAGTCTCCTCTACCTTTCTACATTTTGAAGCGTCTCGTCCTATTATTGCCAATAGGGTAGCACAGAATAATCCTTATTACAAAGGTGGCACTGTATCATCGCCCAACTATCCAAATGGCTATGGTCGTTATTCGCAGGAAGTATTGATTCCGGCATTTATTGCGGCTTATACAGGTAGAGATCCCAATAAAATACCATTGATAAACGAGAATTACAAATCGATTAAAACAAACCCTTTTGCTGGTTTGCTTCCCATGCCCAATTGGAGAATGACTTATAGTGGATTAACTAAGTTGCATCCATTCTCCGATTATTTCACTCAGATAACCATCACGCATGGTTATACCGGCAACCTCAGCATGAATAGCTTTACGAGTGCCCTCAACTACCAGGATACCTCTCGCCTAAGTGCCCCTAGTTTCTATGATACGGTGAGCCACAACTATGTGCCTTTCTACTTATTCCCCAATGTAACGATAGCTGAAAACTTCGGACCATTACTAGGAATAGATGCCACCACAAAATCAAATATTAACGTACGAGTTGAGTACAAAAAAAGCAGAACACTTAGTTTGAGTTTGGTCGACTATCAGTTGAGTGAGACCAACAGTACCGAATTTGTCCTTGGTGCGGGCTATAAAGTAAAGGGCGTAAAGTTACCTTTCGAGATACCTTTTCTTACGGGTAATGGCAAAAAGAAACTACAGAATGACCTCAACTATCGACTAGATATTTCTGTGCGAAATGACCAGACTACTAATAGTCAGCTCGATCAATTTAATACTTACGGAACAGGAGGCCAGAAAGTAGTAACCATACAACCATCAATCGATTATATATTGAACAAGAGAATAGATGCAAAGCTTTTCTTCGACCAAAGAAGAACAACGCCTTACATCTCCACCTCCGCTCCTACCATCACCACTAGGTTTGGTTTGCAGCTAAAAGTTGGTTTAGGCCCATAGAGGCAACTATTTTTTCTTTTTTATAATAAAATGTAAGTTTATAACTCAACCACTTATCTGGACACCATCCATTAATTGAACATTCGATACCATTAATTGAACATTCGATACCATTAATCGAACATTCGATACCATTAATTGAACATTCGATACCATTAATTGAACATTCGATA
>CANGFK010000232.1 GCA_947452925.1 Chitinophagaceae bacterium
CTTTCGGCATTTTTACTGCAAATACATTTTTAAAGTATGTTTTACACTAAGTTTCACTTTAAATTAAGCAACAAATACCTGTTTTCTGCATCTGTGTTGTTTCAATCAATGAAAGTTAATGAATTTTAAATCTCTGCTTCTTCTATCTCTTTCGCTATATTTTGTCTACACATCTGTTGCTCAAAGTGACTCTTCATCCTCGCCCCGTTTGGTTGTCAATCAATTTGATAGTTCCAAAGAAAGAGATTTGAAGGATGTATTCAGACGCAAAGGGAAAATCTCCTCTGTAGAAGAGCAATCCAAAAAGAAATATCAATTTTCTCTCGTTCCTGCTCTTGGATATACGCTTCAAACTGGTTTTGCAGGTATTCTGAGTGCCAACCTAGCTTACAAAACGGATAATAATCCAGATACCAAGTTGTCCAGCATTACCACTAGTTTCACCTATTCTCAATATAACCAAAGTATATTGCCCTTGCAGGCTGACATCTGGACGAAAAACAATAAGTTCAATATCGTTTCAGACAATCGATTTATTCAATATCCTTCTGATATCTATGGTTTAGGAGGAAGAACCGACCCCAACAAAGGAGTAACTATTAATTTCTCTGGTCTGAAACTACATGAGACCGTATTGATGGCTGTAAACAAGGATTTATATCTTGGCCTAGGTATTTATTTCGATAAATTCTGGGATATTTACTCAATAGATACTTTGCGTAGGAGAACAGCCTTGAGGTTCAACAATGTAGTTGGTACAAAAGAAGTTGCCACAGGCTTAGCATTTAAACTACTTTATGATAACCGACTCAATCAGCTAAATCCTGCAAATGGTTTCTATACAAATCTTGTATTTCGTCCGAATTTCACCTTTCTAGGAAGTCAGACTAATTGGCAATCTCTACTGTTGGACGTTCGTAAATATGTTACTTTCCCTCAGAAATCTCACAACGTTCTAGCATTCTGGAGTTTGGACTGGCTTACAACTAAGGGCACTCCTCCCTATTTATTACTGCCAAGCACTGGCTGGGATGACCAATACAATAGTGGTCGGGGATACATTCAAGGTCGCTATCGCGGGGACAATATGTATTATTTTGAAACAGAATATAGGTATCGTATTTCTAGAAATGGCTTACTTGGAGGTGTAGTATTCGCTAATGCTGAAAAATTCTCTGGTGAAATCTCAAAGCAATTCAACTCCTTAGCGCCTGGCTATGGTGTAGGTTTCAGACTTAAACTAAACAAATTCTCTGGGGCTAACCTATGTGTGGATTATGGTTTCGGCGAAAATGGGTCTAAAGGATTCTTCGTAAATCTTGGTGAGGTTTTCTAGGATTCTCCTTATCAAAGCAAATTCTCTCTCAGAACTTTTCATTAGCATTGTGCGTTTAAACACTAATAGTTTGTGTATTTGACATAAATACCTCATTATTGCATTTCTTACAAATAATCTAAAATAATTTCATGCAAATATTAATTAAGTATCTATCGCCCTACCGTTGGCAGCTTGCTTTGGCAATGGTTTTGGCAGCAATCAATCAGGTCTTTTCGTTGTTAGACCCAACTATCTTTGGTAAAATCATCGATTATCTCAATACATCAGGTATGGTGAGTAAGAAAGGGTTTATTACCAATCAAACAATCGATTTGCATCCTTTTTTACGCCACCTTGCATTATTGATGGGGATGTCTATTGGCGTTGCAATGGTTTCCAGGATAGCTAAATCCTTTCAGGATTATGTAGTGAATGTGGTGGTGCAAAAGTTTGGTGCAAAGGTGTTTACTGATGGATTGCAACATTCTATGCGTTTGCCATACCACGATTTTGCCGATCAGCGTAGTGGCGAAACCTTGTCTATACTCCAGAAAGTAAGACAGGATTGTTCTCAATTCATTGGTTATTTTATCAATCTGCTTTTCCCAATTGTTGTTGGAATTATCTTCCTGATGATTGTAACGGTGCGCGTGCACTGGAGTTTGATATTGGTATATTTTGTTGGTATTCTGATACTTGCTTTCTTGGTTGGGGCATTGAGTAAAAAAATCAAAACTATTCAGGGTAATATCGTTAGAGAAACGGCTGCTTTGGCTGGTAGTACAACTGAAAGTTTGAGGAACATTGAACTGATAAAAAGCTTGGGATTAACTCAACAAGAGGTGAAGCGTCTGAACATAAATACCTACAAGATTCTAGGGCTGGAGTTATCTAAAGTGAAGCGTGTGCGTAGTATTTCTTTTCTGCAAGGGACTACTGTGCATTTTCTTCGTGCTGTCATCTTGTTCATTCTTTCCTATCTGGTATTTGGCGGCAAGTTGACAACCGGTCAGCTGATTTCAATGCAGTTTTATAGTTTTTTCATCTTTGGACCATTGCAGGAATTGGGTAGCATTATTACTTCTTATCGCGAAGCCGAAACTTCTATTAATAATTTTGATAGGTTGATGAAGAAGCCTGTTGATCCTAAACCTCAGACGCCTTTGGAAGTGGGTGAGATTAAAACACTGGAGTTTGAGAATATCTCTTTCCAGCATACTACTGCCAAATACAAGGCTTTGGAAAATATTAGTTTTAGCGTTGAGCAAGGCGAAACAATTGCTTTTGTGGGACCAAGTGGCGCTGGAAAAAGTACGTTGGTGAAGTTGCTAGTTGGTTTGTACAGGCCAGAAGAGGGATGTATTTATTATAACGGCAACCAAGGAAATGACATAGATTTTGATGAATTGAGAGGTCAGATTGGTTTTGTAACGCAAGACACGCAGTTGTTTAGCGGCACCATCAAAGAAAATTTATTGTTTGCTGCGCCCCATGCAACAGAAGAAGATTTGTACGATGCATTGCACAAGGCTAGTTGCGAAAACTTATTGAAAAGAGCAGAAAAGGGATTGGATACGATGATTGGCGAAGGTGGTCTGAAGCTGAGTGGTGGTGAAAAACAACGTTTGTCCATTGCGCGTGCGCTGATAAGAAAACCTCATCTGCTGATATTTGATGAAGCCACTTCTGCACTCGATTCTATCACGGAAGAAGCTATATCCAATACAATCAGGGCTATTTCTGATGAAAAAAATCAGATAACGGTCATGATTGCCCACCGTTTGAGTACCATCATGCACGCCGAAAGAATATATGTGCTGGAGAAAGGACAGATTGTTGAAACGGGTAGCCACAATGAGTTACTTGTTGAAAAGGGACTCTATTATGCCATGTGGCGTCAACAAATAGGAGAGCGGAAGGCGGTGTTGGCATAAAAACCTTTTAGGTAGTCATCCACGTTATAAAGATGACATAAAAAACGTTTAGGAAGTCATCCACGGTATAAAGATGACATAAAAACCTTTTAGATAGTCATCGCAGATATAAAGATGGCATAAAAAACGTTTAGATAGTCATCCACGGTATAAAGATGACATAAAAACCTTTTAGATAGTCATCGCAGATATAAAGATGACATAAAAACCTTTTAGATAGTCATCCTAGATATAAAGATGGCATAAAAACCTTTTAGGTAGTCATCCACGGTAAAAAGATGACATAAAAAACTGTTATGACGTTTCACTTTACTAATTAGCTGGGTTGGTAATATTAATAACTGCTCAACAATATCTTTGCTTCACACTTTTGCCTGATGTATTATATCGTTTACTACACTTTGTACTTGGTTTCGCTATTGCCTTGGTTCCTTATTTATAGACTAAGTGACCTCTTCTATTTTATATTATACCATCTGGTTGGCTACAGAAAAGAGGTGGTGATGAACAATCTGTTGACGGCTTTTCCAGAGAAAACAGAAAAGGAACGCATTGCTATTGCCAAGGATATGTACCAACAATTGTTTGATACTTTTCTGGAGACCATCAAGCTGCTTTCTATCTCCAAAGAAGAACTAAATAAGCGCTTTAAATGCAATTATGAGTTGGTGAATGACTTGTACAGCACCGGTAAGAATGTTCAACTGCATGGTGGACATTTCTTCAATTGGGAATATCTAAATCTTGCGTATTCAGTCAATCTGGTCTATCCATTTGTGGGGGTCTACCAGCCCTTGACTAGTCCCATTTTTAGTAAGATTATGTACGATATGCGTGCAAGGTTTGGAACAGGGATGGTTTCGGTGGCAAATTTCAATAGGGAGTTTTTTAAATATTCCAAGGGGCGCTATGCAATGGCATTGGGGGGCGATCAAAATTCCAGCAACTTAGAAAATGCCTATTGGATCTCTTTCTTTGGAAGGATGGCGCCTTTTGTTACAGGGTTGGAGCGAATGGCTGTTGCTAAAGATGCTGCAATTGTGTTTGCAAACACCTATCGTGTAAAGCGTGGATATTACCAATCTGAATTTAGTCTATATACTACCGAGCCTAAAACTTTACCCAAGGGAGCGATAACTATTGCTTACAGAGATTTTCTGGAAGGACAGATAAGGCTGCGCCCATCTAATTATTTGTGGACACATAAACGTTGGAAACACCTGTACGATGCGGAAAAGTTTAAAGAGATGACGCTTTCGTAATTCAGAAAATCAATACTTTAGCAGCTAAGAATCACATAGTATTATGTTTAAAATATTAAAACAACCCTATCCGAGCAATCTGGTACAGTTCGACCTTCCCAACATAAAGGCCGCTTCTGTTGCTTCGGTTAGTGTGTTTTTTATTCTGCTGTGTCTTCGCCCCTTTGGCCTTGAAAATTACTCCGTAGAAATCATCCTTCGCAATTCATTCATCTTTGCAATGGTTACTTTTATTGCAGTCAATCTCAACTTGGCTGTCTTTAAATACATCAATAAAAGAAACTGTGCTTTGGAGGAAAACTGGACTGTTGGTGCCGAAATTGGAGTGCAAGTTTGGATTTTGTTTTTTATTGGAGTATTAAATTCCCTCACAGATCATTTTGTGAACGGTCATTTACTTAACTGGTCCATTTTCTTTCATTGGTTGTTGCAGACTGTTATTGTGGGCATTTTTCCTAGTCTTGCATTTGTTATTATCAGGCAATATAAACTGCTTAAAAGGTATTCTGCTAATGCCCAAGTGATTGAAGCCAAATTGTCTGTTTCGGAGCCTCATGAGATTTTTATTGAAGAACAAGCCAATAAAGCAATCTATTTTGGGGAAGATGGAAGTAGTGATAATGATATTGCCATCAATCCTGCGACGGTACTGTACATAATTGCTGCAGATAATTACATAAGGATTTTCTATATGGAAAATCATGCTTTGCGTAATATGTTGGTAAGGGGGACTTTGAAAGGTGCCGAGGAAAAATTGGTTTCTTACACCAATTTCTATCGTTGTCACAGAAGTTACCTGGTTAACCTGAATTATATCCGTCATATCTCTGGAAACGCTACTGGTTATAAGCTTCATTTAGAGGGTACTGATGAATTAATTCCTGTTTCTCGTAGTCTTAATAATGAAATAAGCGAGAAAATAAATACCCTTCTCAACTCTTAAAGTAATTGTTTGTCTTACAAACTGCCCTTGATGGTACAATCTATCCCTTGTTTATAATTAATTCCCACTTGCTACTTTACCATTCACCCCTGTTGGTTTACTATTCGCCATTGTGCACACATTTCGCCCCAAAATGGTTACAAGACAGCCCATCAATCAATTCATGTGTCTTAATCTTTTCATTTTTGCTGGGTCAATCAACAATAAAACTTCTTTCCATTCGTCTTAGTCAGAAGTGTAGTTGGTGAATATTTAAACTTAAAAATAAAGTATGAAACAAATTTTTAAATTATCGTTTGTAGCCTTTCTTTTAATGGGCTTTAATGGAATCGCTCAGTCAATAACCCAAACAGTAAAAGGGGTAGTCACGGACAAAACATCAGAGAAGCCATTGGTAGGAGCGGGGGTGAATCTGATTGGTAGTAAAGTTGGTGCTATTACAGATTCAAAAGGACATTTTACCTTGATTAATGTGCCAATTGGTAGACAAAAAATAGCCGTAACCTATTCTGGTTACAATGCAGTGGTGATACCGGAAGTGTTGGTGACATCAGGAAAAGAAGTAATACTAGATATTCCGATGGAAGAAAAAGTTACTTCACTGCA
>CANGFK010000233.1 GCA_947452925.1 Chitinophagaceae bacterium
ACAAAAAGAGAAAAGGGTTTATTGTTGGCCTAAAAGCTAATGACCTGTTTAATAATGAATTGAAGGCAACCAATTGGTTGCCTTTTTCGATGAATAAAGAGGTCTTTATTGGGAAAAAAGACCTCTTTATTGGAAAAAAAAACCTCTTTATTGAAAAAAAAGACCCTTTTATTTGAAATAAAGACCCCTTTATTCTGAAAAAAGACTTCTTTATTTGAGAAAAAGACCTCTTTATTGGGAAAAAAGACCCTTTTATTTGAAAAAAAGACTTCTTTATTTGAAAAAAAGACCTCTTTTTTTACGAAAAGACCTCTTTATTTGCTCAACTGATGCCCTAAATAAAGAACCCAGATTACATTTATTGGCAGCCCTAACTATTTCTCTTATCATTGCAAATCTTAAACAGTTGTATGGCAAAAAACAAAAAAGAAGCCGCACTCGGTTTTATATTTATAACGTTATTGATTGATATCATTGGTTTTGGTATCATCATTCCCATATTGCCACAGTTGATTCAAAGCCTCACACATGGTACTGTCAGTGAGGCTTCGCGCTATGGAGGACTACTGATTTTTGCTTATTCACTCATGCAATTTATTTTCTCGCCCATCATTGGTAACCTCAGCGATCAATATGGAAGGAGACCCGTTTTGCTTTGTTCACTCTTTGGTTTTGGAATCGATTATCTCTTTTTGGCATTCGCCCCTTCCATCGGATGGTTGTTTGTGGGACGGATGATTGCAGGTGTAACGGGTGCTAGCATCACCACTGGTTCTGCTTATATATCCGACATCAGTACGCCTGAAAAGAAAGCACAGAACTTTGGGATGATTGGAGCAGCTTTTGGTTTAGGTTTTATCATCGGACCTGTTTTGGGCGGACAACTCGCTCACTTTGGTGTACGTTGGCCATTTATTGGTGCAGCTATTTTGTCATTGATTAACTGGTTGTATGGCTTTTTTGTATTGCCCGAATCATTGGCAAAAGAAAACAGAAGAAGTTTCGAATGGAAAAGAGCAAACCCTGTTGGCTCATTAAAGATGCTGAATAAATACCCCGTCATTGCTGGATTAGTCATTTCAATCACCCTCATTTACATTGCGTCTCATTCGGTACAGACCACTTGGAGCTACATCACCATTGAAAAGTTTGGATGGTCGCCTACCATGATTGGTTATTCGTTGGGCGTAGTAGGCGTTTGTGTGGCAATTGTACAAGGTGTTTTGATTCGTAGAATAATACCTAAACTTGGTCTGGAGAAAAGTGTGTACATCGGTCTTGCTTTGTACGCTATTGGATTTATCCTGTTTGCGTATGCCTCACAAACCTGGATGATGTATGCTTTTACAGCCATTTATTGTATGGGCGGAATTGCGATGCCATCCATTCAGGGCATTATTTCGACACATGTGCCACCCAATGAACAAGGCGAGTTGCAAGGGGCGTTGACCAGTCTGATGAGTGCTACCTCCATCATTGGGCCACTGATTATGACCAATATCTTTGCCTATTTTACTGCTACAAATGCACCCATTCACTTTGCAGGCGCACCGTTTATCGTCAGTGCGGTATTGACAATTATAAGTTCGGTGCTGGCGTATCGCTCTTTAAAGAAATAGGAATTAGATATTAGTTATTAGATAGTAGATATTATTTCTGCTGCTAAAAACTAATATCTACTATCTAATAACTAATATCTAATGTATGTTTAATTTTATAGAAGGAGAAGTTTTGTTGTTTGATAAGACAATCGGTTGGACAAGTTTTGATATTGTTCGGAAAGTACGCAACCTGATTCGGGTAAAGAAGGTGGGTCATGCGGGAACGCTAGACCCTTTAGCAACAGGCTTATTGATAGTATGCACGGGAAAGTTTACCAAGAAGATAAACGAGTACATGGGCATGGAAAAAGAATATACAGGCACATTCACACTAGGAAGTACGACGCCAAGCTACGATTTAGAGACAGAACCCACCGACTTCAAGGATACAGCACACCTCACAGAAGAAATGATTGTAGCTGCAACCCAGCAATTTACAGGAGATATTATGCAGATGCCACCACAGCATTCTGCCATCAAAAAAGATGGAAAGCCTTTGTATTTATCTGCAAGGCAAGGTATTGAAGTGAAGGTAGATGCCCGTCCTGTAACCATAAAAGAGTTCACAATTACCAAAATAGAACTACCTGTGGTGCATTTTAAAGTGGTATGTTCTACCGGAACTTATATCCGTAGTCTGGCGAATGATTTTGGCGCAGCACTTGGGGTAGGAGGGTATATGAGCAGTCTTTGCAGAACCCGTATTGGGACTTTTAGAAATGAAGATGCCCTCAGTATTGATCAGTTTGAACAACAAGTGAGGGCATTGAGGGCTCAAGAGGAATCTATTTAGTTGCACATCCATTGTCCGGGATAATGCCATCTACTAGCTTCTTCATAGCCAGATAAGTCTCTTTTTTGCTTTCCATCTGTAGATTCTTAGTCAATAAAACAAACGTGTATCCGCGGCACTTATCAATGTAAAACAAAGAGCCATACATATTTGGAAAGCCAATGACGGTAGGCTGACCATTTGCATCTTTATCCATTACCCATTCGCCCATGCCATAAGTAAATCCTGCTAATGGGGAAGGAATATCTTTCATTTTACTGGCATCAATTTGTAGGGTTTCCATTGCGGCAACAGTCTGCTCACTCAAAATTCTCTTCCCATTAAACATCCCTTTGTTCAATAGCATAGTCATAAAGTTGGTCATATCAAAAGCACTGGAAGACCCGCTACTCGAAGGACTTATTCGGTCATTATCACTGTATGAAGTTGCTTTCATACCAAGAGGACGAACTATCTTTTCCAACAGCATCTGTTCAAAACTCTTTCTGGTGGCTACTTCTACAATCCTCGCGGCAAGGTTTAATCCGATGGAATTATACATAAATGCAGTGCCGGGATTGTACAGTATTTCATGCTTACTGGCATATGAATTAGCTTCATCTTCCAGACTTTCGAACTTATTCTTTTCAAATAGTTTAGCTATTCCTTTGGGAGATTCTATTCCTGTCTGACCTGTCAGGCAATGCTTTAGGGTAATATATTTCTTACCATAAGTAGCGAAGATGGGTAGGTATTGGGTAACGTTATCATCTAGGGACAACTTGCCCTGATCTACAAGAGATAGCACCAATGCAGCTGTCAGCCATTGACTAGTGCTGCCAAGTGCTCCACTAGCTTTTATGTCAAATTCTGGACTTTCTTTCTTAAAAAGTACTTTGCCATCTTTCTCAATCAGGCAAGAATAGTTAATGCCCAACTCCAGCTTATAAGTAGCTAGTTTCTTGTCCAAAGGAGTAAAATCCAATTGAGCCTTTGCACTATCTGAATAGGAGAGAAGGAGTGTAAACACCATGAGCATGATGTATCTGGGTATTGCAGAAATATTGATTATGCCAATGTATTCTTTCATGTTGAGCGTTTTCACGAAAGTAAATGATAAGTCATCAGCCTAACTTCAAAAGGCATAAGTAAAACAAAAATTTAGCAATGCGAATCCTTTTCTTCTTGTCTTACTACTAATAACTAATAACTAATATCTAATATCTAATATCTCCATATAATAATTATTCAGCAAGTTCTTAGCCGTAAACCAATTCAACTCCTCTTCAGTAAGGGTAAAAGTCTGTTCTTCTGCGGTTACAGTCAACCGTTTTGATGTGCTGGGAATACTGATGGGCATATCAAAGCCTGCAATGCAATTAGTCCAGTTAAGGGTTACTGTCTGCTTGTCTTTATTCAGTGTAAATTGTAGCTTTGGTATTTGAGTAGTACGTAAATATTGGTCGAAAACCTTTTGAAAATCAATGTTTGATTGTTTATTTATATAGTCTTCAATCTGCTTGGTAGTAACGGTCTGATGGTAGAAAGTGGTATTCAGTCCACGGAGTATCTTTCTAAACAAACTATCGTTGTTGAGGATGTGCCTGATATTATGAATCATATTCCCGCCTTTGTAGTACATGTCTCCACTGCCTTCTTTGTTCACACCATAGGGGCCAATGATGGGCTTATCATTCAGGATGCGTTTTCTGGTACCCACACAATATTCGTTGCCAGCTTCTTTTCCAAAAAGCCATTCGGTGTACAGTGTTTCGGCATAGTTGGCAAAGGACTCATGAATCCACATATCAGCAATGTCTTTAGACGTGATACTGTTGCCCCACCATTCATGCGCACTCTCGTGGACGATAATAAAATCCCATTTCAAGCCCCAGCCAGTTGCGCTTAAATCGGTACCATGGTAACCATTTATATATTTATTTCCATAGGCAACATTGCTTTGATTCTCCATGCCGAGGTAAGGCGCTTCCACCAGTTTATAACTGTCTTCATAGAAAGGATATTTCCCAAACCAATACTCAAAACATTGGAGGGTAGGCTTCACTTGTGTAAACTGTTTCTTTGCTTTTTCTAGGTTATATGTAAGCACCCAATAGCTAAGGTCAAGCTTTCCACCTTCTCCCTTGTAAGTATCATTAAAGTTGGCGTATTTACCTATGTAGGGGATGATATCATAGGAGTTGATGGGATTTTTTACTTTCCATTTTTTTAGACCGCCACCATATTTTTCATAAGAAAAATATTCTCTACCATTTGCAATTGCTTTAAGAGAATCTGGTGGAATGATAGATAGCCGGATGCCACTATCAGGTTCATCGCTCTGTATGTCTTTGCAAGGAAACCAACAACTAGCCCCCAATCCTTGTGATGCAACACTCATCCAAGGATTACCCAAGCTGTCTTTTGTCCATACCCATCCACCATCCCAAGGGGGATTGACTGCTTCGCGAGGTTTGCCGTGGTATTTTATCTCAACAGAAGGGTTTTCTAATTTGCTGGGTAGTGTTAATAAATAAACGCCATCATTTTTGATAAAATGTATTTGTGTCCTGCGATATCCCTTTGTTTTTAGATGTTCAAATAATTCAACTTTATCAATCATCAATGAATCTTGTAGGTCTATTTGCATCGTTTCCCCTTCCTTCAAAACATTAAATCCTATGGTGCAAGTTCCTTCAATAGTCTTCTGTTCATAGTCCGGTTTCACCATAATGTCATACTTCAACACATCCCACCAATCCCTGTTCTCATTGTCGCTTCCCCTCAGCGTATCTGCTTTAGTATAACGCTCTCTCTCCTGCATCAGTTGTGCAGGAGAAGTGTAGTATCCAGTCAGACAAAGTATTAATAGTAAAACCTTTTTCATCTCTTTATATTCGTTTTATAATCATCAGCATAAACTATCTGGTGGTATTGTCGCACGTTTATTATTAAGGCTGTTGTATAGTTTATTTGAAAGGGTATTTGTTTTGCAATGATAATTATCTTTTGATGATATATACAATCTGAATTAAGATTTAAACATTCAAAACCGTTCAGTCCTTCATACTTCAATCTTTTCAATTAATGCTAGCCTAAAACTAAAACAAGACTTTAAATCAGGCTATTAGAACTAAACTAATAACTAATCGCTACTTTCACAGCCACAATTATTACATTTACTGAATAAATCGATAGATATGCCTCCGAAAAAGAAAGTGGTTACCGAAGATGCCAACGAGAAAGTAGCCAAGAAACCCAAGAAAGTAGTTTCAGTAAACACACCTGTAGAGAAAGTAGAAAGAACCGTTAAGACGACTACCGTAAAGAAGTACGAGGAAATTCATTTTGTAGATAGCCAGCAGCCTGTGTGGAATTATTCTTTATTCACAGAAGAAGATATCCGCAACTTCCAGAATGGTTGTCATTATAGTTTGTATAAAGTATTTGGTAATAAGCAGATTTCGGTCTTAGATGTCCCCGGAACTTACTTTGCGGTCTGGGCACCCAATGCTACAATGGTTACTGTGGTGGGATACTTCAATAACTGGAACAAAACCAGCCATCCACTAAAAGTTCGTTTAGATAAATCGGGTATCTGGGAGGGCTTCATTCCAAATCTGTTAAAAGGAGAAGCATATAAATTCCATATTCATGGTTTTGGAGG
>CANGFK010000234.1 GCA_947452925.1 Chitinophagaceae bacterium
AACATTATTTACGGTGGCATCTTTTCCAAGATGGCCAATAACTAAAAGCTTAAGCATAATCGGTATATTTAATTTGTATAAACTAAAAAAATAAAGGTAGGCAAATAAAAGCACCTTGTTCGTAAATAAAAAAACAATCTATTCACATTTCTGAAAGTTTAGATTAACTAGTTGTTTTTGAAAAAGATTATTGAACTGATTTAAACGCAAACAAAGGAATGCCTGTAAGCTTAATTCATTTTGTATGGTGAGGACTATTGTAGTTTTTTCCAGTTTAAACGTAAACTGTTTATTGCTAGGACAACATCACTCAATCCCATCAGTAAAGCACCTGCTGTTGGCGTAAATAATCCGATAGCCGCAAAGGGGATGGCAATAATGTTGTAGCAAAAAGCCCAGAATAGGTTGCCTTTTACAGTATTGTAAGTATGCCTTCCTAATTGCATGGCTACCGGAAGTTTCTGCAAGCCGTTGTTCATCAGCACAACTGATGCACTTTGTATTGCCAGTTGCGATGCACTGCTCAAACTAATGCTGATGGTGGCTTTTGCCAGTGCCGGTGCATCATTTATGCCATCACCAACCATCACAGTTGGGGTTTGTTTGCACAAAGCTTCAATTGTGTCTAACTTTTGTTTGGGTGTTTGCTCGGCAATTACCTCATCAATACCTAAAGCCTCGGCAACTTGTTGGCATTTTGCTGTATTATCGCCACTTAATAAGATTGTTTTTATATTATTACGCTTAAAATAGTCTATTACTGCCTTCGCTTCGGGTCTTATTTCATCAGCAATATCTATCCAGCCAATCAGATTATTGTTTTTTGTAACGTAGAGATGATGGCTTGTATCAATGATGTCTTCACTAATTTTGGCAGAGCCAATCATAAAAATATTATCTTCTTTATCAATGGCTTTCATTCCCAATCCCTTTATCTCTTCAATCTTTTTCCATTTAATTACCTCTTTTGTCTTCCATTCTTTAGCAATACTCTTGGCAATAGGGTGGTTGGAAAACTTCTCCATTGAAAACACAAGGGCTTTAAAGGCATCAATAGTTAGTGGTGAGTGGTTAGTGGTTAGTGGAGAGACGTCTACATCAATACCTGTATGCTGTAACTTATTACCTGTAACCTCAAATCTCGAAATCGTAAAATCCCCTGTTGTCAATGTGCCGGTTTTGTCGAAGACAATCTGCTTGATCTGTGCAAACAACTCCATACTTTCAGTTTGTGTGTAGAGGATACCATGTTTTGCCGCTCGGCCTAATCCCACGGCAATGGCAGCGGGTGTTGCCAAGCCCATTGCACAGGGACAACTAATAACCAACACTGCAATACTACGCATCAGACTTTCCTCGAAGGTTTGGTGGAAGGCAAAGTAGTTTAGTGCAATAGTCAGTAACGAAATACTGACTACCACAGGGACAAAAATGGCACTTATCTTATCGGCTAATAACTGAACGGGCGGTTTCTGACCTTGTGCATGTTTCATCATGGTCACAATTCCGTTCATCACCGTGTCTTTTCCGGTGGCGGTCACATAACATTTTACTGTGCCGTTTGCAATGACGCTTCCTCCAATCAAGATGTCGCCTTGCTTTTTAAATAGGGGTACACTTTCACCACTGATGATGGCTTCATTCACTTCGGCATCGCCACTCAATATCTTGCAATCCATTGGAACTTGCTCACCCGTTTTAATTAGTATTAAATCTCCAACCTTCAATGCAGTATTCTCTACAGGAAATATATGTTCGGTGTGGTCATTATCGTAGGCAATCATATTGGCCATCACTTTCTGCATTGTAGTCATTTCATTGATAGCCGCTTGTGTTCTCTGAACGGAAAAGTCTTCCAGCCAGTTTCCAAAGAACACGATGGTAAGGATGGATGCCGCCGTTTCATAGAAAATCTTATTCATGTCGTCGGTGACTGTACCAATAAAACTGTAAATAAACGCTGCTGATGCGCCCAAGGCAATCAATACATTCATATTCGGAATGCCACTTGCCAGACTTTTGATTGCACTTCTACCAAAATAGTTCATTCCCAAAATGAAAACAGGCAGACAGATAGCCATCTGCAACCAAGCATTGTGTAGAAAATGATAGCCAAAACTCATGGACCAGTGACCAATCATCAGTATGAGCGTGAAGGGCAGGCAAAACCAGAACTTCCCTAGAGAAGTAGATAGCCATTTCTTTTTTTCTATTTGTGGGGGAAGTGTCTCGTCCACTACTTTGTAGCCAAGGTCGGTAATGTTACGTTTTGCAGTTTCTAGGGCGGTTGTTTCACCCATCAATTCGAAGGATATGTCGCCAGAAATGGCATTCACCTGTACTTTCTGCATCCCCTGTTTGCTGAGTACTTTATTTACGCTCAACGCACAGTTGCTACATGTCATTCCTTCTACTTTCCAATTGATTGTTTCCATAGAAAACAAAGTTATAGGAAAGGACAGACTTCCATTTTGCGATTAAAGGATAATAGTTGTAGATAAAAGGAAAGTTTGTGTTACTCACTACTTCCTACTTACCACTTACGACACACGACTTATGCCTTCCACCTCTTACCAACTAACCTTACATCCACCAAAGAAATTAATGGTTGCTGCCGGATTATAGAACCTTTTGCCAGCGGCATTAATGTCATTACCAAGGCTGTAATGTTCATTCAGCAGATTATCACCTCCTACATATATTTCTAGGTACACTTTCTTTATCCATACCTGCCAACCTCCTTTTGCTTGCAATAAATGATAGGCATTGGCGTATGCATCGTTTGCATCGGTGAGGGGAGTGGATGAAGTATAGGTGTAGGAGACGTGTGTGTAGAAGTCTTTTTTGAATGTGATGTTGAGGCCAGATGTGTTTACGTTACAAGGCACACCAGTTAAGTTATTGCCAGAATAGTCATTACTTCCTTGCTGATAAGTAATGAATTTATATGGCTGATAACTGTAACTGTTGGTTACATCTACGGTTTGTATGGCTCCAGCGCTGTTATGGTATACGTGATACTTGAAGTAAACTTCCAATCCATCTTGCTTTGTGTTGCCCGCATTTACAAAATAGCTATTGCCATTAGCATTGTTTCGCAATACAATTGCATTTTGTAGGCGCGTGCGGTAGAGGTTTATATCAAAAATAAGTAGCCTGTGAAACAGACCTCCTTTAATGCCAATCTCCTCGCTCCAGCTTGTTTCTGGTTGAAGTGTGGTGTTGAATTGTCTGTCCGAAGCGCGTATCTCTGATAGTGCCGGCGGACTAAATCCTCTGGAGATATCGCCAAAAATGGTAACCATGTTATTGAAATTATACCCTACTGTGAACTTGGGCATTACTACTACATCGGTATTCTTGTGTGTGAAGCCGTTATTGCCATCTGTCAGTCGTTTATACTTGAAGTCCCCGCCATTTGCACTTGCACCCAATTGAAATGTCCAGTTACCGCTAGATAATTGTGCTTGTGAGAATACAAACCACTGTTTTATGAATACATTGTCTTTAAACTGAACTGTATCTCTCACCCCTTTTCTGTTGCCATCATCTTCAATGGAGGCGTGGTTGTATAATAGCTCGCCACCATTAATCCATTTGAATTCAGAATAAGCATATTTATGACTGTAAATTAGTTTTCCTGTTGCATTCAAATTTGTTTCGCTGCGCGTTTCATAGTTTGTGATGAAAGGATTCTCGAAATCTGTATGGTTATACACCACCGCAGCCTCAGCAGCAAGTGATTGATTGATGGTGTACACATCGTGTAAACCGATGAATGGGGTTTTGTTGTAAATAGCTGTTTTTTGTTGCACTGCACCCGGCAATGTATTGGTTGCTGCCCTTGCCTGCTTGGGATTTTGTTGCATTTGTGCTAGCGTGATGCCACCAGGAGTCTGGTAATACTGGTCTGTATAAAAAGCAATCAGGTCAATTGTGTTCTTTTTAGTTTTATAGGTAGCAGTGTAGGTAATATTATCTTTTCTGGAGGCGGATTGCTGCCTGTAGCCATCACTTTGTTCATGACTTTGTACGAGTTTGCAAATAAACTTTCCTTTGTGGTATTGCCATCCTGCAGATTCTTCTAATAAGCCAAAGCTACCGCCTCCAATACTGGCATTATATCTATTCTTATTGGGATAGGAGCTGTTATAGGTTGTATTCAATAATAATACCCCACCAATGCCTGCGCCATACATACTAGCTGTATTCCCTTTGATAACTTCTAATGAATTTATTTGTGTTGTATTGATAAGGTTAAGGTAGGTATTACCTCCTCCATCACTGAGAGGTAGGCCATTCCAGTAAACCTTTACGTCTCTTACGCCAAAGGGAGAGCGCAATACACTTCCCCTCATAGACAACCTGAAACTCTCTGGACTTCTTTGTTCCATCCGTATGCCTGGAACCGTATTCAAGGAAGGTAGGAGGGAAGTAGTGGCTATTTCTTGAATTTGTTTATCAAGCCTCGTAACAGGAGCGGGTAATTCTTGCCAAGCCTTGTTGTAATAGTAAGAATGTAATATTACCGGACCGAAATCGACAATAACTACTTCACTTGTATCTATCTTTTGTGCTGAAACACCATTAATGGAAAGACTTATCATCAGTGCTATGACGATAGATATTCTTACGATAAAGTTCTTTTTCAAATAGACAAAACAAGAATACATATTGCAATATTAATACTTTGCTGAACGCAATAAAGACCTATGCTATTCTTTATCACCAAACTTCCTACTAACTCATCCAAAGAATAAATCAGTACTTATGATAAAAACAAAAAAGCCCCACCAACTTTTTCATCGTTGATGGAGCTTCTCATTTCATTAAACCGTAAATCTTACGCCTTATGCCTTATACCTTATACCTTACAACTCTCCTCCCTCTATTTCACTTTCTCTTTTATGTAAGCAATCTGTGTATCCAATTCTGTTGCGTTACCACCCTTTGCTTTTTTTAATTCCTTAGTTTTTGCAAGTCCTTCCAATAGCGCATTGATTGGAGGAGCAGCGCCGTATTGTGCTACTTTTTCGCGGAAAGCAACTACTTCATCAATTCCTTTTTTCAGGTTTGCAGTATTGTTTACCCTTCCCAAGAAATCGATATACGTTGCAAGGCCATCAAATTTCTTTTGTACGTTCTTTTCTTCACTAAATCCTTTTGTTACTTGCTCAAAACTTTCATCACCCTTAGTCAGCATCTCCAACGATTCTACTACAAGCTTCAAGCGTCCTTTTTGATCGTTCTTCACCAATGGTAAAAGACTGATTGCTTTGGCTGTATCTAGGTTTTTAACCGCTAGTAACGCTGCACCTGCCACACTGTAAGAACTATCTGTTACTGCTGCTGTGTAAAGAGGTAAATATTTAGCATCTTTTGTTTTGGATAAAACATCTATTGCGGCTGCACGAACCAATTTATTGTCATCTGTTTTGGCTAGTTTCTCCACTGTTGCAAGGGTTTCTGCATCTGGCTTAGCGGTTAAAAATTTATTTAATGTTCTTACTCTTAGCGTAGGAAATTTGTCGTTCAATGCCTCTTTCAACAATGCCACTGCCGCCGGATCGCTTTTGTGGTCACCACAATAGTTGATGGCTTCACGTCTGTCTACGTACGTTTTACCGTACTTATATTCAGCAATAAATTCTTCAGTGGTTTTGTTGTCTTTCTTCTGCCAAAGGGTCAACTTGTCTGGGTCAACATCTATCCAGTCTGGTTTAACACCTGCACTGAATGAAAAGGTATCTGCTCTGTTGGTCGCCCAAACTGAATATCTTTTCTTACTTCCGTTCGTGTAAACATCAATGTCTAGCGGTAGCTTGAAGATATTGGTACTGTCCTGCGTTTGGTTGATATAAACTATCGCTGTTTTAGAAGCAGCATCATAGCCATAATTGATTTCTACTTTCGGATGTCCGTGGTTAAAATACCATTGGTTAAAATACCAGTTTAAGTCTTTACCAGTCACTTGTTCAAAGGCCATACGTAATTTGTGTGCGCTACCATTGCCAAACTTATAGGTGTTCAGG
>CANGFK010000235.1 GCA_947452925.1 Chitinophagaceae bacterium
CATGTGAAGTTTACGCAGGGTTTGCAGGAGATAAAAGTAGAAACAGAGTCTGATAACTCCGAGAGTGCTACAGACAATCTCACCTTCAAACTAAAGAATGTGGTAGTAGGAGATATTACCTCTTTGTTTGTAAAAGATCCTCAGTTTGAAGGATTGGCCAATGGTGAAGTAAAACTGAAAGACTTTTATGGTAATTTTAATGCAACTGCCAAGATCAAAGCAGAACAGTTTAGAATGGACTCCGATTCCATAGGGGTGGTCAATCTGTCTGCAGGCTTTGATGCCAAGAGCGGGATTGTTAACTTTAAAGCACATTCTCCCAACAAAAGTTACAAACTTAACAGTGAGGGTTTTTACAATATCAAAGATTCTACCGGGCAGGCGCTGTATATAAATACGACATTGGAAGACGCTAAAGCTAGCTTTGTACAGCGCTTTCTTAGTGATATATTCTCAGATATGACTGGTAATGTAACTGGTCATCTGGTGGTAAAAGGAGACCCTAATAGTCCACAACTACTTGGTAAATTAAGTCTTAGAAATGCCGGACTTCGGGTCAATTACACGCAGGTATATTATACCATAGATAGTGCAGCAATCAGTTTTGATGAAGACGGAATTAACTTCGGTGAAATAGTTATCAGAGACAGATTTAAAAATAAAGGGATTGTCAAAGGAAAGCTTTATGAAAAGGGATTCAAAGACATGAATTTTGATTTCACACTTTCTACTCCCAAGCTCCTGTTGATAGATACCAAACTAAAAGATAACAGGTTGTTTTATGGACGTGCAATTGGAAAAGCTATTGTCAGTTTTAAAGGGCCAGAAAAGAAAACCTATCTCAAAATGACTGCAGAAGCAAATGACTCCTCTCATTTGTACATCCCTAATAGCATCAACAGGGAAAGTGGAAGTGCAGATTTCATTGTATTCAAAAAGTATGGGGCAGAGGTTCAGTCAGGAGGCAGAAAGAGTGACTTTGATTTAACTGTAGATTTGGATCTCACCACCAACAAATATGTAGGAATAGATGTAATCCTCGATGATCAGTCCGGGGATGTTATCAAAGCTGTTGGCAATGGTCGCCTCAAGATAGTTGCAGGCACAACCGCTCCTTTTACCATGAAAGGACGGTTTAACATAGACCAGGGTAGTTATGATTTCAGTTTTCAATCCTTCATTAAAAAACCTTTTATCCTCCTTCCAAATGTTGGTAATTACATTGAGTGGACGGGCAATCCATCCAATGCCGAGATACATATTGATGCCCAGTATATTGCTGATAGGGTGAGCGTGGGTGATCTGTTGGCCTCTCAGCAAGCAGCAGTTAATAGTTCCACTAAATCATATCGTGGTCAGGTGTTTGTCATTGCCTCTTTGAGGGAACAACTTCTAAAACCACAAATTACCTTTAAGCTCGATTTTCCACAATCCAGCCCGGTTAAGACTGACCCTGTGTTCATGGAGTTTGTAAATAGGATAGAAGCAGACCAAAATGAGATGCTATCTCAGGCAACTTCACTTATTGTTTTTGGGGCATTCGCGCCTTATGGTCAAGGATTACTAGCGGGAAATGGTGCCACCATCAATAGTTTTGGATTCAATACGATATCGCAATTGCTTACGAAGCAGGTTAATAAAGCTGTATCTAATTTGCTTTATAAATTAACAGGTGACAGGGGTCTACAATTCAATTTAGGTACTTCTGTTTACAGCAGTTCTAGTATTCTTGATCAGTCTAG
Source organism: Chitinophagaceae bacterium (assembly GCA_947452925.1). GTDB lineage: Bacteria > Bacteroidota > Bacteroidia > Chitinophagales > Chitinophagaceae > Parasediminibacterium. Next base: position 1,743 of record CANGFK010000235.1, read on the forward strand.
CGGGTTAACCGCCACTAGCAGTAGTAGCCATCTCGATAGAACCAATGTTAACTTTAAAATAGGCAAAAGCTTCTTCAACGACAATGTGATTGTTTCTTTCGGTGGAGATTTAGACTTTTCTGCACCCGGCTCAACATCAACTATAGCCAATGGGAACTTCCAATGGTTACCCGATCTTAACATTGAGTTGATACTCTCTAAGGATAAAAGGCTACGTGGTATTGTCTTCAATAAAAATAGTCTTGACATCAGTGGTTCTACGCTAGGGCGTGTCAATAGGCAAGGTGTAAGTCTTTCTTACAAGCTAGATTTTGATCATCTATTTGGCATAAGTTCAAAGGAGGTAACTATTCCCCTGCGTAACAACTCAGACGAAGATTTTATTCAATAGCTGGATTAAAGATTCATTTCACCATCCAAAACCTGTAGCTATTATAAATTTCTTGTTATCTTAAACTATTAAAACCTATATTTTCGCAGCATTCTAACTGTTCTAAATAAATAATATCTTAATGGAGTTTCAAAAATTCAGTCATATATCTTTTGATTTGTGGTTAACACTAATCCAGTCTAATCCCGAATACAAACAAAAGAGAAATCGATTGATGATAGAATTCTTTGGAATTGATAAAGACCCTGCATTAGTTGACGAGGCCTACAATAAATTTGATAGTCTATTTAATGGTATAAATGAAATTACAGGTGGAAATCTAGATCCCTATGAGCTTTGGTTGATATTCTTAAATCATCTGGATGTAGACATTAAAAAGATGAATGTAGAATACTTACAATCATTTATCGATGAAACGGAGAAACTCTTCTTCGACTATCATCCAACGCTTCTGGATGCTCAGACTCCTCAATTGTTCGAACGATTGGTGAATAAGGGTCACACGCTAAGTTTACTTTGCAACACAGCGTTCACCAAAAGTCCCTTTCTCAAGAGGTTGTTGGCTCATCTGGGCATAGCCCAATACCTCAGTTTTCAATTATATTCCGACGAAATGGGCTACTCCAAGCCCAATATAAAAGTTTATGAAGCGCTTTTTAACAATGCCTCCCAGATAAAAGCGGTCACTAAAGCTGATATATTACACATCGGGGACAATCCGATTGCCGATTTGTGGGGGGCTACCAATTTCGGAATTACTGGTCGACTATTACTACCCGGAGAAACAGTTGTCACTGTATTCAAAGAGTATCTTTAAAATTAAATAATGGCTTTACAACAACTCCTACAGGAAATAATTGAACAACCCCTTAGTGCACTACTGATAGTAGGCAACCTTATTATCATTGAGAGTCTTCTTTCTGTAGATAATGCCGCTGTCCTTGCCACCATGGTAATGGATTTACCTAAGAATAAAAGGAAAAGAGCCTTGAAGTATGGCATCTTTGGAGCCTATATTTTCAGGGGTATTGCTTTGTTACTCGCCTCTTTTCTAGTTAAATTCTGGTATCTGAAACCTCTTGGTGGACTATATCTGGTTTATCTGGTGTGGGATTGGTGGCAAGAGAAGATGAAGGACGAAGAAGAAATGACCATTAAAAAAGAAGAAAAGTGGTTATATAAAAAGATAACAGGAACTATAGGAAACTTTTGGTCAACCATAATACTGGTAGAGTTGATGGATGTTGCTTTTTCGATAGATAATGTTTTTGCTGCAGTCGCTTTTTCAAATAACATTTTACTCATCTGGCTAGGCGTTTTCATCGGTATACTGGCTATGCGTTTTGTAGCACAGATATTTGTTTCATTAATGGAACGTTACCCGTTTCTGGAGACCTGTGCTTTTGTGGTCATTGGAATACTTGGTATTAAATTGCTGCTTTCTGTGGTAGTACATTATTTTCCTGAATCCCCGGTTAGTGAATTCCTTGAAAGCAAAGAAGCAGATTGGATGACTTCTGCATTTACCATCGCTGTCTTCTTGGTTCCTTTCCTTGTTAGAGTAGTATTTTATCATCCGCAAAAAGATAAAGACTTTGAGGTTTAGTTCTAAAAAGCGATAAGTTCAACAACAATAAACCTACTTTTTAATGCCTCTGTGGCTTGTTGTAAACTAACCGACTGCCAATTTTTCCCGTTTTATTTTATTGGCAGACAAATTGAAGAATCAGTCGCACAATAATAATTATTATGGAAGACAAGGAAATACTAGAAAAAAACGACACAATCAACGAAACTTTAGAAAACAATACTGACGAAAATGCAGCTACTCCTGAAGTTAGTGAAGTAGAAAAGTTGACTGCTGAATTGAGTGAGCAAAAAGATAAGTACCTCCGTTTGATGGCTGAGTTTGATAACTTCAGAAGAAGAACTGCAAAAGAACGTTTAGAACTTATTCAGACTGCAGGAAAAGACATTGTGGTTAGCCTATTGGACGTGTTAGATGATTGCGATCGTGCCGAAAAACAACTTCAATCTAATGCAGATATTGCTGTTCAAAAAGAAGGAATTCAACTGGTGTTTAACAAAATAAGAAGTACACTTCAGGCAAAGGGAGTAAAAGCAATGGAGAGTATTCATACTGAATTTGATGCAGAAAAGCACGAAGCCATAACCGAGATTCCTGCACCTAATGCTAAATTGAAGGGAAAAGTACTTGATGAAGTGATGAAAGGATATTACTTGAACGATAAAATTGTTCGTTTCGCTAAAGTGGTGGTTGGGAATTAGAGAATGTACTACAAACTGTTATTCACTCGTATCCTTTAACTTGAAACTAGTAACCAATTACAATTAAGTTTTTTATGAAGAGAGATTACTACGAAATATTGGGGGTTTCTAAAGGTGCCTCAGCAGATGAGATTAAAAAGGCATACCGCAAAGTAGCCATGCAATATCATCCTGACAGGAACCCTGGCGATAAAGCTTCGGAAGAGAAGTTTAAAGAAGCTGCAGAAGCTTATGAGATACTAAGTGATGCAGATAAGAAAGCTAAATATGATCGTTTTGGACACCAAGCTTTTGGACCTGGAATGGGTGGCGGGGGACGTGGTGCTTCTAATATGGATGATATCTTCAGTCAATTCGGGGACATTTTTGGGGATGATGCCTTTGGAAGTTTCTTTGGTGGCGGAAGAGGAGGCAACCGTGGCGGTGGTGGAGCAAGGGCAAGGGGGCAACGTGGTAGTAACCTGCGTATCAAAATGAAGCTTACTTTGGAGGAAATCGCCACAGGCGTAACCAAAAAGGTCAAGGTTAAAAAGAATGTAGTTTGTAATACGTGTAGTGGTAGTGGTGCGAAAGATAAAAATAGTGTACAGACTTGTACTACTTGTCACGGAAGTGGTCAGGTGAAGCGGGTTACTAATACTTTCTTAGGGCAAATGCAAACTGTAACTGCTTGTCCAACTTGTCATGGCGAAGGGCAAACTGTTACTGCAAAATGTACTTCTTGCCGTGGCGAAGGAAGGGTTTACGGAGAAGAAGAAATAAGCATTGATATTCCTGCAGGTGTACAAGAAGGCATGCAGTTGAGCATGAGCGGTAAGGGAAATGCAGGCGAAAGAGGAGGAGGAAATGGTGATTTAATAATTCAGATTGAAGAAGAGTCACATCATGAGTTACATAGGGACGGGCTGAATGTGGCGTATGACCTTTATATATCTTTCCCAGATGCGGTCTTCGGTACTAGTGTGGAGGTTCCAACGATTGATGGACGAGCCAAAATAAAAATTCCCGCAGGGACACAAAGTGGTAAAATATTCAGATTGAAAGGCAAAGGTTTTCCAGAGGTACAAGGCTATACGAAAGGAGACCAGTTGGTGTATGTGAATGTATGGACGCCGCAAGATTTGAGTAGTGATGAGAAAGCTATGCTTGAAAAGCTAAATGCAAGTAATAATTTTAAACCTAGGCCAGACAAAAGCAATAAGAGCTTCTTCGAAAGAGTAAAAGAAGCTTTTAATTAGAGCTTAATTGGTAAGGAAAAGAATATAAAGAAGCCCCTTGGAGAGAAATCTCTGAGGGGCTTCTTTTGTTGGGTATGTTAGAATCTAATCTGTAGTTAATAACCGGGAGCGATTTTGATTTTGGCATCGGAAGTTCAAACAATGGCATCGGAAGTTCAAACAATGGCATCGGAAGTTCAATCAATGGTATCGAATGTTCGATTAATGGTATCGGGAGTTCAATCAATGGCATCGGGAGTTCAATCAATGGTATCGAATGTTCGATTAATGGTATCGAATGTTCGATTAATGGTATCGAATGTTCGATTAATGGTATCGAATGTTCGATTAATGG
>CANGFK010000236.1 GCA_947452925.1 Chitinophagaceae bacterium
TAGAGACACAATCAGAAGAAAAGGCGGCTTATGGATACCGGTTTTATCCTTACCTGATCAAAGGAGAAGGATTCTTCATTGCTGCCTTCACTAAGCAAGAAGGAGGTGCAGCGGGTTACTATCCCGAGCAGAAACTGATAGCGCCAAACAAACAAGAACAAGAGGCCATCAACAACTTTATTCCTTTACACCAACCTTTCTCTTTCTTTAAACAAGGCGAAGCCATTAAAACAATAACTACTGAGCTTTTCCCTGAGTTACAAGTTTTAGCAAAGCAATTGTACATCAAGAAAGCAGGGATAGAAATAGGTACAATAAAAGGGAAGGACGTAATTCCACACCATGAACTAGCGATGAGTCATTTGCCAATTAATCATTTCAATAAATTGGAATTGAATGAGTTACAAGCATTACAATACCTAAGAAAACAAGATGTGTTTATTGAATCAAATACAGGATGGAACTTAGTGACTTATTGTGGATTGCCTTTAGGTTGGGCAAAAGTTTTACCCAATCGAATGAATAATTACTATCCACAAGCTTGGAGAATCCTAAAAGATTAATTTTACCGCAAACTCATTTTGTTTATGCCTCAGTTCTCTTTTCATAAAGTAATAATTCTTTCCCTCTTTCTATTTGTCACAGCCCAACTTGTTCATGCGCAGACAAACAGTTATTCACTTCACAAGATTAAGAAAGGAGAAACATTATCTACTATTGCAAAGGCTAACAAAACAACTGTTGCTCAACTGATACATCTGAACAACTTAACAGCAAAAAGTGTATTGAAGTTGGGTAAAAACATCAAGACACCTGTTAAGCAGACAACAGCCTCCACTCCTTCCGAAGCGCAGGCTACCACTACACCAACACCCACTGTTTCCTCAGAAACTACAGAACAAACTCCGGGTTATAAATTGCATATCATCAAACCAAAGGAAAGCTTTTCTTCCATTGCGAGACAAAATGAAACAACAGTAGCTGCCATCATGAAATTGAATGGCTTGAATACTAAAAGCGTATTAAAGCCCGGTGAGACAATCAAGATACCTGTGAAAGAGACACTCAATCCACCTCCTATTGAAACGATGTCAACACTTGTTACTACAGAATCTAAACCAGGGGAATCGCCCAATTATTCCGAACATATTATCAAACCCAAAGAGTCATTGTATTCTATTGCAAGAGCAAACCATACAACCGTTGAAGCGATTATGCGGTTGAATGGGATGAATGCAAAAAGTATATTGAAAGATGGAGCTAGTATAAAAATACCCAATAACGCTTCTTTTACGACCATTGAAGTACCTGTGAAAAGAACTCCAACTCCGGAGGTTATTGCTCCTCAGCAACCAGCTTACACAGAACATACTGTAAAAGCCAAAGAAACATTACTATCGCTTGCGAAGGCCAATCATACAACAATTACTGCCATTCTGAATTTGAATGACATGAAAGCAAAGCGACCATTGAAACGTGGAGAAAGCATTAAAATACCATCTAAAACAGAGTCGCTATCTGTTACAAAGTCCAACTCTTCCTTGCCCCCCTTAACAACAATAGCAACAAACCCTTCACAAGAAACAAACTACACCGAGTACACCATTAAGCCTAAACAAACCTTGTCTTCTATTGCCAAGGTAAACCACACTACGGTGGGTGATATTATGCGTCTGAATGGCATGAATAGTAAAAGCCATTTGAAAAGTGGTACAGTATTGAGAATACCTGGAACAGGTGCAAAAACGATTGTAACGCCAAGTGCTGTAATGCCTTATTCAGGTCCAATAGTGAAAGATAAGGCAAGTACAAACTCAGCTGTTACAACAACTTCCAATATGGTTACCACTACAAGACCTATCAAGTATATAGTAAACAAAAAAGATAACCTGTATAAGATAAGTAAGCAATTTAAAACCACTGATGCGCAACTGATGGAGTGGAATGGAATGAAGAATGATGTTGTAAGAGCAGGAATGGGACTAATTGTTGGGCAGGAAACAGTAACAATGCCTGTGACAAAAGACACGGTAGCTAACATACAAAAAACGAATTCAATTCCTACTTTCATTGCAAAAGATACAAGCAGATTGGCTAAAGATGCTACAAGGGTAGTAAAAGATACGATACCCACACGAGTATATCATCCAACTATCGATAGTACTTTTAATGGAAGGACTAAAAATATTGAGGAAGCTGTTGCAAGGAGTCAATCACTAGACATAGTAGATCCTGCTCCAATACCAAAGTATGCTAAGTATGCAGAAAAAGAAGGTTTCTATGCCGGTTACTTTGATCGCACACACTTGTCTGACAATACAACAACGGGCGAAGCCGCCGCATTCAAATCGACTAGTGGATGGGAAGATAAAAAGTTTTACATTCTGATTAATGATATCAACCAAGGCTCAATTGTTAGAATAACAGTCAATGACAAAAGTATCTGTGCCAAAGTGATGGGACCATTACCGCCTGTTAAAGAAGACAATGGCTTAGTAGCGAGAATCAGTAATGCTGCTGCTGAAGCCCTTGGCGTACAGGATGTTGTAAGGTTTGGAGTAACGATAAATTATTAAAGACAATAGATATTAGTTAGTAGATAATAGGTAATAGTTTTGGGAGTATATCTACTAACTATTATCTACTAATTAATATCTAAAACTTATTCTTCCACATCATACTTTCAATGGGTTTGTTTGGTTGCCCGCTGTATTTAGCGTTTTTCTTTTGGTTGTATTTTACTTCTATTTCACCATCAACCGGGAAATAAATCAATTGGCCGATGGGCATGCCCGCATAAACTCTAACAGGTTGTTTGCAAGAAATTTCTAGTGTCCAGTTGCCACAAAAGCCAACGTCACCTTTGCCCGCAGTAGCGTGTATATCAATTCCCAAACGACCAGTACTAGACTTCCCTTCCAAAAAAGGCACGTGTGCGTGTGTTTCTGTGTACTCTTCTGTCACGCCTAGATAGAACGCATTGGGTAGAAGAACGAAACCTTCCTCAGGTATTTCAAAATAAGTAATGGTATTATGTTTTTTAGCATCAAGTTCAGTTGCATCATAGGTTGCCAGACACTTACCCAAATGCACATCGTAGCTATTACTTCCCAAACATTCTCTGATGTAAGGTTCTATTTTGATGGTTCCTAATGCTATTTCTTCCAATATGCGCGAATCAGATAAAATCATTTCTTATTCAATTGATGATGTTGCAAATAAAACTAAAAATTAGAAAGAGGCAATGATTATTTAGGGAAGCTTATAGAAGATTAGCATAAAAAAAGGGTCTCATTTAATGAAACCCTTTGCCAGTTTGTGATTCCGCAGGGGCTCGAACCCTGGACCCGCTGATTAAGAGTCAGCTGCTCTACCAACTGAGCTACGAAATCTTTTGTTGGGGTGCAAATATAGCGTTGCATTCTCAAATAGACCAATCATTTTTTAATAAATTACAATTTATCTCCGTTAGTTTGCATCCTTATTGGAAATTGATGAAAAAAATAGCAGTAATAGTTGCAGGGGGATCAGGACAAAGAATGGGAGTATCTACACCCAAACAATTTTTATTATTAAAAAATAAACCGCTTCTATGGCATACTATTCAAGCATTCTTACAAGCTTTCAACGACATACAACTCGTTGTTGTTCTACCACACGAACACCTTATTTTTGGTAAAGAAATTGCAGACTCCTTCCCCATTGCCAACATTCACACCACTACAGGTGGTGTCACGCGCTTTCATTCTGTAAAAAATGGATTGATGCTGTTGGACACAACTGATGCAATCATATTTGTCCACGATGGCGTGAGATGTCTTTTAACACCCGACCTGATAAAAAGATGCTACGAACAAGCGCTCACAAAAGGTTCTGCCATTCCTGCGGTCGCTGCAACAGATAGTATCAGAATTGCAACGGTAGATGAAAACAGCATTGTAGCTGACAGAACGAAAGTTAGAATTATTCAAACACCTCAAACCTTTCAAGCGGCGTTATTGCTGCCGGCATTCCATCAAGAGTACCAGGATTCTTTTACAGACGAAGCTACTGTCGCTGAGGCATTTGGTAACAAGGTTTGTTTGATTGAAGGGGAATACAACAACCTGAAAATAACACGTCCCATCGATTTACTGGTTGCCGAAAAGATTCTGGAAGAACGTGGATTTTAATTAAATACTATTTCTTTATCAATTTCAAGAACCAGGGAAGTTCATTATAATGCCAGTGAGTGTAAGGCTGATTTAACCCTCCCATAGATTCATAGAATGCTTTTACGCCCGGCAAGTCACTTCCCTCAAGATCGAACAACTTGCCGCAACCTGCCAGTTCCTTAAATAGTTGATCATACAAAAAGTAGTTGGATTCACATTGTCGCCCAGCATCAGAAGTGAAATTGATGATATTATAATATCTCTTTTCATCCGTCAGCAATAAAACGATACTCAGCAACGCTCCTTCAGTGTTAGTTACCTTACGAATTATTACCTTTTCTGACTGCTGCAATTGTTTACAAAGTTGAGTAAACCTTGCCATTGTGGCCGGCTCCACATGTCCAATATTTGTTTTGTTATATTGATAAAATAAGGCTGTTGCCTCATCCACATCCGAAGAATTGGAATAGAATAATTCTTGATGACTAGCTCTGTTCACATTCTTTTGAAATGATTTTCTGTAAGCCACCTTAATTTCTTCATAGCTTCTTTGCAAATCGATGAAGTAATTATTGCAGGATTCAGCCTTCAACGAGTCTACCAAACCAGAATTTTCATAATTAAACAAATAGTCTCCGTAGTTGGCTAAGTTTATTATCTGTTGTTTCAACTCATTCATGGTTACAGACGCCTCTCCAATAAGCCCTAATTGTTGTGTAAAGGGAGGCGTATATAAATAAGTAATCCCCCATTTCCTTCGCCAAGGCAAAGCCATTACAGCCTCATAGTCACCAACAACTACCCCACTCCAGTTGTCAGCCATAGCATCGAGATAACCGGAGTTAGCATAAATCAACCCATTGCCACTAGAAGTTACACAAGCATCCCACCTTGCTTTATCAATTAAAGAAGAAGGGATTATTTGTATAGACATAGCCAGACTGCTTGAAAAGGGAAAATGGTAGCCACAAAAATCATGATTGTCTCAATAAGCAGCACAAAGAAAGTTTACTCCTTTGTGCCGTCAACCGAAATAATACATCCAGAACAAATTTATTTCAGCGCAACCTCTTCTGGTTTTGCTTTACCACGATGACAGGTATTGCAAGTAACTACCTGCACTGCAGTAGAATCTGAGTTTGGATGACTGATGGTATGCATATACTTTTCATTCATTTCATTGGTCATCAGAATCATCTTACGTGTAATGTCTTTTATCGGATTGGCATCACTCGCCATATCCAGTTTCTTGGGGTTCGTTTCGGAGCGACCATGACAATACCCACACTTTACATTGAGGGCTACTTTGTAATAATCCATCAGATGATCCAAGCTATCATACGTAATAGTTTTAGGATACACCTTCAAATTCTTAAACGGCGGATGACCCGGCTTGGGAGATATAAAAGCAATGCTGAAAAACGTAACAGCCATCATTAAAGCGATGATAACCAACTTGTTTGTATGAAATCTAATCATAGTCTTATTATTTAGTGGTGAAAAATAAGGAGTATTTTTCTACAAAGGATTTATTTCGGTGAAATAGGCTAATAAATCTTTTACAAGTAACCATAATCTTTATTGGTGCTACAATAATTTACATCAAATAGTCAGCGCTTCCTTTCATACAAACAAAAAAGCCAAGCAAATAGTGCTTGGCTCTTTTGTTTATTAGAAGCTGTTTGAGTTAATTGTTAAGAATTACTTATGAGTGTTTATTTAATTGGAACAAGGCAAATTTTGCAGCCATAGTCCAACGCCTAAGGCGAAAAATTTAACGCAGTTACAGTTAATATTAAA
>CANGFK010000237.1 GCA_947452925.1 Chitinophagaceae bacterium
ATGAAAGAGATGCTGTAATTAAAAATCAGTATAGAGCTATAGAAGCTGATTCCAAAGAAATGAAATTTGAGAATGAGTACCGGATCCGGAAAGCTGATGGAACTTATGCTTTAGTACTTGACAGGCAATTTGCGATTAAAGATGAAAAAGGAGAGATGATTGGTGTGATTGGTGCCATGCAGGACATTACAGAGAAAAGAAAAACCGAGCTAGAATTAAAGATGAGTATCGAAAGATATGAATATGCCACCATTGCAACCTCTGATGTGATATGGGAAACAGATTTTGAGGCCGAAACTTTTTACTTAACTAAAAATTTTGAAATACTTTTTGGTCACGAAGCAACTTATCAAGAAACTTTAATTGACAACAGATGGGTTAGAAATGTCCATCCTGATGATTTACCACGAGTGTTGGCAGAAACAAATAAGATACTCCATGAAAAAGAAAACAATCATTGGGTGTCTGAATATAGGTTCAGAAAAGCCAATGGAGAATATGCTATTGTACAAGACAAAAATTTTGCAATAAGAAACACACAAGGTAAAGTAATAAGATTGGTAGGGGCAATACAAGATATAACCAGGAAAAAAGAGGAAGAAGCGGAGAAGATACTTCTATTAGACGAACTTATCCAGAACAATAAAGAATTAAAACAATTTAGTTACATAACCACGCACAATCTACGGTCGCCATTAACAAACTTGGTCTCTATTTGCAACTTGATAAATACAGATTATATTGAAGATACACGTACCAAAAAGCTAATAGAAGGTTTTAAGACCTCCACTTATTACTTAAATGAGACCTTAAGTGATTTAATAAAGGTTTTAATCATTAGAGGGAATACCAATCTCCCGATTGAGGTATTGAGTTTTAGTGAAATATTAGAGGAAGTAAAGACGTCCATCTATATGGAAATAGTAAATAAGGCAGTTACCATTAATACCGACTTTAGTGATGCCCCCGTGGTGCATTTTAGTAAGCCCTACCTTAGCAGTATCTTTCTTAATTTAATTACCAATTCCATAAAGTATGCTCATGAAGGAAGATACCCCGTTGTAACCATTAAATCAACTAAAGAAGTTGATGGCCGAGTTGTATTGACCTATACAGACAATGGAATTGGGATGGATATGCATAGGGTGAAAGATAAAATATTTGGATTATACCAACGTTTTCATAGCAATGCAGATAGTAAAGGTATCGGCTTGTTTCTTATTCATTCACAAATAACGGCTTTAGGCGGCTCCATAGAAGTAGATAGCGAGGTGAATGTAGGCACTACGTTTACAATCCATTTCAAGGAATTACTATAGTATTAGAAGCTGTTTGAGTTAATTGTTTAGAGTTACTTATGATTGTTTATTTAATTGGAACAAGGCAAATTTTGCAACCATAGTCCAACGCCTAAGGCGAAAAATTTAACGCAGTTATAGTTAATATTAAACAGCACAAAGAATATCAAATAATTAACTCAAACAGCTTCTTAATAAGTTTTACCGCCTTTGTTGATGTTCCGAACAGCAATAAGCCATATTTCATATTCGCTTTCCATTATGTCTACTTTTCATTGTAAAAAACCGATGCCCACCAAAACGGCTACAAACCTATAGCATTTAGCATATCCTAATTCTTCTCAAACCACATACAAAACATACCGCCAAAACAAGCAATTTAGCGTACTTTCCTAACATTTATTTTACAACAAGGAAACAATAGCGAGAAAGTCACTAGCAGAAATGATATTGACAATAGGAAATTGCAACTTTTTGGTTTCATTAAAATGCAAATCGTTGGTAACTAGGTAGGTTGCACTAGTAGCAACAGCCAAATCAAAAAACTTATTATCATCTATATCTGCACTGATAGCATACCAATTATAAAATACTCTTTTAAAAACAACATCGGGCGATTCTATAAAGATTTCCATTATAATAGATGTGATTGGCACAGAGGTATGTTCCAATAAAATTTCTTCGTATTCATGTAATATATCTTCCGATAATATCAGTTGGTATTTACCTAAAACAAAAGCATCCCAAATAGGGCGGTACTTACTTTTATTTCCAATTGCAACCAACAAAACATTCGAATCTAGTACAATTTTCAAAGTTGGTTGTTTGAAGCCTTCCGAAAATGAGTGTTCAATAAGGCATCATAGCTTTCGGTGTTTATATTTCCTTCTTCTTCCCAATTACCAATTCGTTCATCCAACTGACTCGAAAGTAGTTGAACTGCCAAACGTTGCATCTTCTTAAAATCTTCTTCGGGTAATGGTTTTCTTAGCAACCTCAACATCATTACTTGTTGTTCATTAAGCACAGCAGGAATAGTTTCATTTGCTATCATAAAAAAATATTTGGCTATGAAGATAAGAACAAATAATTATAACAGGTACATGATGCTACTGATTTGCTTTTTTTATATACACAAACTTACTACTCGCTAATAACTTACCACTAACCACTATTTCTCCTATTCCTACACACAGACGCTAACCATTAGTGAGCCAATAGGAGCATTTTATATACTTTATTAAACCGAGCATGCTACAACAAGTAAATTAGAGCACTGATAGAAGACTATTTTAAATTTGTTCTTTACAATTGAAAAAGAAGTGCATCTTTATAGTGCAATTTTGCATTTATCATAATGCCCACTGGGGCAGGTTGGGCGTATGCTCACGGGAAATGTAAGATTGTTTTTTATTTGCATCAGGTTTTTATATATTTGCTCTGCTAAAGAGTTTTGAGCCTACCTATCTCATCCCATGATGGGTGTTGCCAGTATTGGCACGGGGGCGAAAAGATTTTTTAGCTTTTTTTATTTCTACCCCTCTTCGTACAGATTCAGTACAGTTTCATACTTCCTTTTTAGTGCATCAAAATAACGGTTTTCTTATTTACCCAAGAACGTGGGTAGATTCTTGAATTATTTACACATGACTGATATTACGTGGGTAAATTTTGCAGTTTTTTACCTATGAACGGAAGAACGTGTTCAATTTTTGCCGTTTTCTTAACATGACAAAAGGAACGTGTTCAATTTTTTACTTTTCCTTTTATAAAAGCGTCCCAAATAGTGTGATATTTACTTTCATTACCGATAGCAACCAATAATAACTCTATTTTTCACCAACCTACCACGCCATTATTTCCCTTTTACTCCTCTTCTATCATCTTTCTTCTCTCAATTCTCTCTCTTGCTTCAGACAATATACTATGAATTTTTTGCTCCAATTGTTCTTTAGGAGGTAGTTCGGTCCAATATTCTGCCACCATAATCCCGTCTTTGTGCATTTCAAGCAACTCTACTTGTTCCCTACTAGTTTCGGCACAAAGTATCAATCCTATTGGGGATTGTTCACCTTCAGTTTTCTCATATTTATCCAGCCATTTCAAGTATAGTTCCATTTGCCCTTTATGTCCTGCTTCAAATTTGCCCAATTTCAATTCTATGGCCACCAAGCGTTTCAAATGTCTATGATAAAATAACAAGTCCAAATGAAAATCTTCTCCATCAATAATCATTCGTTTCTGACGTTCCACAAAAGCAAACCCCTTACCCAATTCCAAAATAAAAGCCTCCAATTCACGTAAGATAGCCTGTTCTAAATCCTTTTCAAGATAGGCGTTCTGTAATCCTAAAAATGTTAATAAGTAAGGATCTTTGAAAGTATTCACAATAGCAGTATGCTCAGATTTGTTTTGCAGATTGGCAATAGTGGTACGCTCATATGTTTTTTGAGTTATCAGTTTCCGCAACGCTCTTACTCCCAATGATTGACTCACGGTAGCTTGTGCATAATACAATTTTTCATCAATACGTTTAAGGGGTATTAATACCAGGAAATGAGACCAACTCAATTGTCGTGACAGTGTAACGACAATTGATAAATCAGAGAATTGCTCGGCAAACTGCAACATCCGCCTAACATTTTTTTCATTAAAGTTGGTTCCGAATCTTATTTCTAATTGTGTCGACAATGTCCATACAATTTGCTTACCGTAATCTGCCCGTTTATTTTGCAAAACATCTTCATTAATGCGTTTACCTATTTGCCAAAACAATAGTGTTAGCGCACTATTTGCTTGTGCAAGCACTTGTTGTTGACTATCTTCTATTAGTAAGGTAAGTTCGGACAACAAACTATTTTCTACATCTATGGACATTTTCTTAGTCATAATATTCTTGTTTAATAACACCTTTTTTTATAGAAGCCATTTATTGTCCTAATACCTAAAATCTCTTTCCCCCACTCAATAATTCAGGGTACTTATACAGCTTCTAGCTAAATACTAGTTTGATTATTTGACCTAAGTAAATAGATGCGCTGAAAATTTGAACCAAAGGTATTATCGGCTAACTGTTTGCCAATTTCCCAATATAGTTGTGTTAAAGAACTATTTACTGCTAGCGCAGCTTTTACTTGTGCCGACCTTATTTTTAATTTAAGCTCAATAAGCCATATTTTATATTCGCTTTCCATTATGTCTACTTTTCATTGTAAAAAATCGATGCCCCCAAAAACGTCTACAAACTTATAGCAATTCTCAAATCTAATAACTACTATCTACTATCTAGGTTTACTTCATTTTTATATTAAACCGAGCATGCTACAACAAGTTAATTGGAGCACTGATAGAAGGCTATTTTAAATTTGTTCTTTACAATTGAAAAAGAAGTGCATTTTTGTTTAGCAATTTTGCGTTTATCATAATGGGGAAGGTTGAGCGTATGCTCACGGGAAATGTAAGATTGTTTTTTATTTGCATCAGGTTTTTATATATTTACTCTGCTAAGGAGTTTTGAGACTACCTATCTCATCCTATTATGGGTGTTGCTAGTATTGGCACGGGGGCAAAAAGATTTTTTAGCTTTCAAACAATGAAAAAAAATAATACCATACAGTCTTCTAATAACTCCAAGGGAGCTTTTATTTTCAAGAAAATGCTTGAAGACAAGAAAGCGATTCACCAACATTTACAAAAGGGCGGTAATTTTTCGGAACTAAAAGAAAAATTTAACTTTGTCAAACCCCTAATAGTTACAGGAAAGTGATCCCAACTCTTACGAATTCACAACTGATTATCAGGTAAAATACCTCATTTACTTTCTTGATTATGCCTATTTGTTTTATGACTACGCGCATATAACATGCCCTATCTATTCGTTTAATATTGATGTAATTGATGGTAGCACAAGAGGTGTTGCAGAAGATGTAAGAATTAGACAAACTGTGTTGCACGTATTCCAACTATTTTTTGAAAAGGTAGATAACGTAGCCATTTATGTTTGTGATAGCTTGGATGAAAGACAACTTGCACGTAGAAGAAAATTTGACCTTTGGTTTACCTCTTTTAAAAATGAAATGGTTATAAAACTAGATGGAGTTGCTACAGTAGAGGGAGTTTCTATTTACAATGCAATACTAGTGCATAGAAACAATAAAGAAGTTACAGAAATAGAATCTGCATTTAATGATTTAAACAAAATAGCAAGCGATAAGTAGGGATTCCGCTTTCATCTATAAAAAGGTATGTTTTGTTTGAATCAGTCATGTAGTTAATGCTATTTAAACATCAAGGTGAAGCCAAGAAGCAAATGAAGTTAGCAGTATAAAACCAATCACTAACAATTAACAACTAATATCTATTTCTCCTATATTTACACCCAGACGCTAACCATTAGTAAGCCATTATGATTTCTTATATACTTTATTAAACCGAGCATGCTACAGCAAGTTAATTGGAGAGCAGACAGAAGCTACCGTACCGGAACAGAAGATGAACTCTTACAATTTTAACCTAATAACTTCTTTTCTCAGGAATGACTCCTCTCACCCCTCCTCTTGGTTCAGCAACATCACCAGTATAACGAGGAATCAAGTGAATATGTACATGGGGTACGGTTTGCCCAGCGGCTTCG